>JAJDDU010000474.1 GCA_029260155.1 Phycisphaerae bacterium
AATGGACCGCCAAAGCTGAAACGATCCTCGAAAAAGTCCGCCGCGCACGAGCCGTCTTGGATAAAATGCCATCAACATGAAACACTACACTAGATTGATCCTCGGACGACAACTTGTAGAACTGGCCTGCTTTGAAAAGCCACCGAATCCAGTTCTGGCTCTCGTCGTCGAAACGTGCAAAGCTAATCTCGCCAAGGTTGTTAATCGTTGCCGCGTGGCCGTCGTCAGTGATCAGGGCTACGGCCTTTCCGTCCCACAATTCGATCCCCAAGTCGGAGCTGCCCCAGATGACATGTCCCAGCTCATTCACGTCTGCCCCGGCGGGTTCAAACGTCGCACCGCTCAGTTCCGTCGTCGTCCCGTCGGAGTAGAACATGATTGTCGAAAGCCACGGCGAAATACTGAAATCGAAGCGGGTCCAGGCGATTTCCCCGACTGAATTGATCCTCGGCGCTTGGTTGGACGATTCGTCGTCGGTTATCTGAAGTGTGTCCCCTCCTTCGGTCAGGAACAACTCGACATCATCAGCCGTACCCGAGAAATCGTGTATCCACACAATCTGATTCGCGTCATTGATCTTCGGTAACCCCTGCACCGAGAACGGGATATCGATCAGAGTGATCACGCCGTTCTCCCAGAGCACGAGTTCGCAATCGAGGTCAAAGAACGACTCGCAGCGCATCCACGTCACGACCGAATTGTTGTTGATCGACGGGCGAACATCGTATCCGCGGTCGTCGCTGATCTTGCGGATTACGCCGTTGCTGTACAGCCACACGTCGCTGCGATTGACCGGCGGCGGGAACGCGGAGGACCAAACGACCTCAGAATGGTCGTTCATCTCCGGTCGGGAGTGGATGCCGAGGTCGTTGGCGAGGACGACCACTTCATAGCCCTCAGGGATTTGCGCGGGCGCGCCGTTGCTGAATGCCATCACCCCGCACAGAATTGCACAAGCCGATGCGACTTTCATTTCGCCTCTCCTTCCACGACGCACGCTCGCGTGAACTGCGTGAACTGCGTGAACTGCGTGAACTGCGTGAACTGCGTGAACTGACACTCATTATATCGGACTACCCTTCCCGGTCAACACAAATCTCGGTATTCGATTCAATTGAGAATGGCGGTGTCAGAAACTGACACGCCTGTGCCTGCAAGACACTCGCTCCCCCCCCAAGAGCAGCGAACACGCATGGCCGAGGGTCTACCCGCCAGCGGTGTCCGATCACCGTCGTGGGGTTGCATAGTCGGCGAGGGAGTTGGGGGCTTCGGCGAAGTGGCAGGCGGTTTCCCATATGATTCGGTTGGATACCGCCAGGTGGGCGAAGCCTTCGTCCAGGGCGGATGCTCCATTCTTCGCCTTAGGCGAAGGTGGGGGTCGGACGACGGGATCAAGAATCGCTAGCGATGCACCATTCGCGTACACTCGAATCGATGGATCGCGACACTTACAAGCCCTCGGGGTGCTGCCCGCACTGCGGCCACGCGATCGACCCCGGTATATGCCAGGAGTGTGGCCTCGAAGTCACCGCCCAGACCCTGCGTCGTCGTCCCCTTCGGAAAGTTGCTTGGGGCAAGGCGGTCGTCGCGGTCCTCGTCGTCACGAGCATGTACATTGCGTATCACCAAACGGATTGGATTCAGTACATTCCGACGAACGTCTTGCTCTGGGCACAGGGTGATTTAAACAGCCGCACGGTGAATGAACTCGGGCGGCGGTTCAGCCGAAACATGCTCACGGATGCCGAAACATCCAGATTCGTAGATAACGCGGTGTGGATTTCGCCAGAGTTGGTCATCCGCGATCCGCATCCGGCGGGCGAGACGATCCGGATCGGGCTGACGTTTTCCATCCAGCTTCCTGGGCGGTATTGCAGAGCTCAAGTTGTTCAGGGCGACTCCACCCTGAACAACGCCGCAGTCCGAGTGTCACGAGGGTCCATTCGAGGCGGGACGGGCGAACACACGGACGAGTTCCGCATCAGCGCTCAACGGCCCGGAGAGTACCGACTCGAACTCGGCTGCACGCTTCTTGTGTACCCAACCGGTGGAGCATGGAATAGCGGGTGGACGCGGGAATTCGTTTCTTCCGGAGACTTCACTGTCGTTTCAGGCAGACTGATGGAGCATGTCGATGCGGTCATCGGGGACGATGCTATCGAACACGTACGTAACGGGATTCACTTCGCCGCCAAAGGCGTCCAGTTTGGAGTGTGGATATCGGAAGACGTACCGACTATTGCAGGCAGAGCTTACTTCCGATTCGCGCCTGAAGAAGACTGGTCGGTCATGTACGTGGGTCAAGATGATGGAGTGTTCAGCCCCGGCTTCAACAACGTCCATCGATTCTCTTCGAGCCTCGCTGTGATCGGGGACCGAGTCGACTTTAAGATCGTCGGTGACGCAAATGTCGCGTTTGACGCGGGATTGCCTGAGTACTTCGCCGGCGTGATCGAGTGGCTCGACGTCCCGGTCGAGAGAACCGGTAATCCTGTGATCTGGGCATCGGACCATCGACGCGAGGACGCCCACCCGCCGACGCGCATCTATCCCGTAGGCGAATCGCCGGACGCCTCGGCGCCCCCTGCCGACTAAATCTGCGATGGGGGTAGCAGAAGCGGTCATCGCATGACCCGAATCACGATCGCGCGAATTGTCGACAACACCGAACGCCTGTGCGGGTGATCGCCGCGGCGAGGCGTTTCACGCGGGGGCTGACCACCGCCGATTCGACTTGCCGACCGAGGGTGAAGCTCGGTCTGGCGGACACATCCGGCAATTCGAGGCTGCTCAACGTATCGCCGCGACGGGGGTGGTGTCTCGGACCGGCGTTTGCGGGGATTGCTTGCAAGGCCGGGAGGCGTCATGATACGCGGATGCGGCCTGGGAGTTGAACGGACGTCCTCGTTCAACGTCATGGGTTGTTGCGGACTGAGTGGTCCCGCGCCGTTTGTAACTCGGCCGCTAATGTAAACGTACACCGCGATACGTCGCACGACTTCTGTGGAGAAGTAGAGTTATGATCAAGTTTGGTCCTGGAAATCTTCGCATCCCCAAGTTTGAAAAACCGGTCTACATCGTGTCCGGCGGGATGACCGATTTTCGCAAGCGCTATGCCGAGAAAAACTCGTCGCAGCTGTGCATGGAGGCGATGCGCATGGCTGTCGAGCAAAGTGACCTCAAGGTTTCGCCTGAGGAGTTCAGACGAAAGGTGAACTGGTGCGTTTACTCTCAGTTCGCCGACCACTTCGGCGATCAGCTTCTGGCTGCGTCAAAAATCCACGACTACCTCGGCTTCGATCCGCTGGGCAACATCGAGGTCAAGACGGGCGGCGCGACGGGGGGATCGTCGGTGCTCGCGGCGGCGCAGGCGGTCGCTTCCGGCTACGCCGACTGCGTGCCGGTGATCGGCTGGGAGCGCATGGACGAGGTGCCGACCAAAGTGGGCAACTCCTACATCGCCAGCGCCGCGTGCAAGGACTTCGAGTCTGAGTTGGGTTGGATGTACGCAGCGTACTACGCTCTGATGGCGCAGCGTTATCAACACGAGAACGAAGTGCCTCACGAGACGCTGGCCAAGATCGCCTGCAAGAATCATGAGTACGCTTGTCACTCTCCCTTCTCGCAGAACCCCGGCAAGTACACGGTCGAAGATGTCCTGAAGAACGGTATCGTCTCCGACCCACTCACCTTCCTTGAGTGTTGCGTGATGAGCGTGGGCTCTGCGGTGCTGATCCTCGCGGATGAGAAGACCGCGTACGAAATGACCGATGAGCCGATCCTGCTCAAGGCGATTTGCGGCGGAACGCATACCCTCCGAACAGCCGACCGGCGGAACATGCCCATCCTGCTGCTACCAAACGAAACCGAGGAGACCTACAAGGATTACTTCACCGGTTCGCGGAGCGAGTGGCCTGGGTTCAGCTCATTCCTTGCGGCGCGCATGGCTGCGTACCTCGCATACAACATGGCTGGCGTGACGGACCCCGTCGAGGAATTCGACATTCTCGAAACGCACGACGCGTTCACGATCTCGGACATTCAGACGTATGAGGACATTGGCCTCAGACCCTACGGCAAGGGGCAGGAGTTCATCGATTCCGGGGAGGCGTACATCGACGGCAAGCTGCCGACGAACCTCTCCGGCGGTCTGATCGGCACCATGCACTCGGTGGGTGCGACCGGCATCTTCCAGCTGATCGAGATGATGTGGCAGATGCAGGGCAAGTACGACCGCTACCATGGCGACCCGGAAATGTGGACACGATTCGGTAAGAAGAAGCCGGACGACTGGAAAAGCTTGCAACTGGATAATCCCAAACTGGGCTGCGCCATCAGCCATGCGGGCACCGGCAGCCACGTAACGGTCTCCGTTCTTGAGAAGCAGTAGTTAGACTGACACCAAACCGAAAGGACACAGATAAGATGAACTGGCCAACCACCTGCCTTGAGGTCGTCCAAGAGGATCCGCTCGTCATCAAGAACCCCAAGACGTGGGACCACATTCACAGCTACGGTGGCTGGGGTAAGTTTTTCCTCGGCCTGCGCGAGTCGAAAATCCTGGCTACGCGCTGCACGAACCCCGACTGCGGGGAGAATCGCCTCTGGCTGCCACCGCGGTGCGAGTGCGTGGACTGCTGGCACACGACCGAGTGGGTCGAAGCCCCGCAAGTCGGGACCGTCTACACATACTCGACCGTGACGTACCCAGGCGAGCTGTTCAAGCTCCCCGCCGGCACGCCGCTGATCAGCGTCGAAATCGAGGGCGTCTGTACGAAGTTCATGGGCTGGCTGAAAGAAGGCAAGCCTGAGTTCGGCATGAAGGTTAAGGCCGTGTTCAATACAGAGAATCCGACGAACACGATCCTCGATCTCGCGTGGATTCCGGAGTAATGCGGGAGATTCAGAATCAAGGATTCTGAATTCGCGTTCGCCGTCGTGGCCGCCTCTACCGTCGTGCGCCTACTGCGAACAGGCTGATGCGGTGCGGTGCGGCTGCGTCGGTGGCGAAGAGGTAGTATTGAGCGTCGAAGTCTGCTGGGACCAGCGACGTTAGCGCGTCCGGGAGCGTTGCGGCGACGGCCACGCCGATCGGCATGGGCGTACTGGTAGTAGAGCCGAGCAACATGAGCAGTCGGCCCTGCGAATCAAAGAGATGGATGCGGGCAAATTCCGGGTCGGCGATGAAGATCACGCCGTCGAAGCCAACCGCCAGGTGCTTGGGTTTGCCCATGTCGCCGTATCGATCGCCGGGTTGTCCCATGGTGGCGACGGCTTCGTTCGATGCATCCACCACCTGCACGCGGGCGTTCATCATGTCTGAAACTGCCAAGCCGCCGTCCGGGGTCGTTGCCACGCCCATCGGGTAGTAGAACGCCCCCGGTTCGCTTCCGACTTGGCCGATCGATGCAATGTGCTTGGCGTCTGGAGTGGAGAACACATCCACGCGGTGTGACGCGATATCGGCTACGTACAGCGCCGATCCCCGTACCGCAACTGCGACCGGCTTGTATTCCCCGCTCTGCGAATGGCGAAACCGGGCCACCGTGTTGCCCGAGGCATCATACGCGTACACGGCGCCCCGCGACGTATCAGCCACGTACACGATGCCGGCCTCATCCACGGCAACGTCCACCGGTTTCTTTAGCGAGACGTCGCGCTCGCTCGACTCGCCGATTCGCTTGGCGTCGCCCGTGGACAAGTTCCAGTCGTGAACAACGTTCAGAGTTGTATCGCAGACATAGAGGTGGTCATCGGTGTACGCGATGCCGGCAGGTGTCACAACCTGGGGGCTGATCGCCCCGCCACGGACTCGTTCGATGAAACTTGCCGGCTGAGCCACCAGATCGCTTAGACGGTTGAACGACTTTAGATGCACAACGCGGGCAGCGCTCGGCGGCGGCGGAAAATACGCAACGCGATGCGGGACGGTTGGCGATGCGCAACCTGCAAGAAGCAGTCCGCTCAGCACGGCGAGGCGAATCGATGTTTGACGAAACAGGAGCATCAGCAATCCAATCCGAACACCGTCATTTCTTGTGACACGTCAAACACAGTGCGCTGCGGTCGTTTCTACGGACCAGCATGTGGTCCGCCCCCGACTGGTTGTGCGGATCGTGACACGAAGTGCACTCCACGCGATCATTCGGCAGCGTAACCGCACCGCTTGCGACGACCGAGCTGGCCGGATGGAAGCCCTTGTCGAACTGCGGGTAGGCGATTCCGACGGGGTGATCGCTCGTCCCGTGGCCGGTCTCAAACACTCCGGGATGCTGGGCAAACGCGAATCGTTCTCGCTTCGTCCCGCTGATGGTGTCCTTCGCGATGGTTCCGTCGTGGCAGCGCATGCACAACAACGAGCCACTGCCGGGCGATTCCGGTCCGCGAATCGCGGCGGCACCAAACCGCTCTGAAAGATCTGCGTTGGTGTTCCAAAGCGGTGCAGCCGTTGGATCCTGAGACTTGTGTGGTACGTGACACGCACCGCAACGGTCGCCACCCGACCAAGCAGCGTCGGCAAAATCGTGCTTGGAACCCTCGATCTCCGCGAGCGCCAAGCCGGTAAATCCGACGAACAACGTCACTACCAGCAGCGCCGGCCATGACACCAGCCGAGGTGGACTCGAACCCTCCGAACGCGGAACCTTCGACTTCCCCATCATCGTCTCACTCCTCGCTGCGAGCGGGCTGCGCCCGAAAAAGCAGTCTTGCCCGCGGAATTCAGGTACGGCATATTGACGTGTGCAAATCCGTGACAAGTCAGCGTGCAGTTGCCGGCCAAGCGACCAGTGTCCTGATACTCCAGCCTTCGCCCCGTCGGTGTCTCGGCTGGGCTAACAATGGTTCGGTCGAAGTTGATCAGGCTGCTGTGATTCGTCGCGTTTCCCTGGCCTCGGTAGATGCCGTGGGCGTCGTGGCACGTGCTGCACGGTGCGCGCAAGTCGACCACGTGACGCCGATGCCGCGAAAACGTCTCGTCGCCCAAGATGCTGTCTCGGTCGTGACATCCGTAGCACAAACTGTAGGCTTGGGCGCTCTCCGTCGTGAAATCGTCCGTGTCGTAGTTGCGTACCAGCAGTGGCTCGAAGATCGACCCGTGCGGACCGTTCGCACCAGACCCGCCGAATGCCCTTGCGTCTGCACTGTTGTGACAATCCGTGCAGGTAATCACGCTGCCCACCCGCAAGGGTGGAATCAAACTCGCGACGTCTTGATTGCGTCGCGGTCCAGCCACGGGGTGAAACGACGGGTTCGCGGTCTGGAATTCCAGGCGCGTGTTCGTCTGGCTCACGTCGCGTGCGGTGCGTAGTCGCGGCCGGGCGACGCTGTCGCCGTGGCACTTGAAGCATATCTCGTAGGTGTAGGCAGCGTCGTCGGTCTCGCGGCCGGTAGCGGTCACGCCCGAGACATGCGAATTCGGACCCCTGACGCGATCGCCAAGCGACCCGCGCACGATCGACGCCAAGCTGGGCCGGGCTGCGTGCGGGTTGTGGCAGTCGACGCACTCGACGTGCCGCCGCATGGTAAACGGCGTCTCGGCAGCGTCGTGTACGCCGGTTCGCAAACGAACGTCGTGGCCGGAACGCCGCCCGCTGTCCATCGCGATATTCAAGCGTGCGACACTGCCGTCGTGACAGGTCAAACAACCGTCCTCTTCGCGTTGGAATCGCAGGAGCCGCTCGCGATGAGGGGCGGAGTGTATCTTGTGGCAGTTGAGACAGCCATTGTCGGCGACGGAGGCGTACTTGAGTCTTTCGGTCGGGTCGACGGATCGGCCGGTGGTTCGCTTTCCGCTGGTGGCGTGCGACGCGTGTCGCCAGCCGGTCCTGTCATGACAGGACACGCAGATTAACGACATCTGATCGGAGATTCGCAGAAAATCGCCGCGCTCGTTGTTGTGCGGGTCGTGACAGGTCGTGCAGTGCATCTCGCCGTGTCGACCGAGCGGGAGCTCGCGACTCACCACCTCAGGCGCGCGCAATTCGCCGTCCGCGTTGGACAGCGCCCGGTCGTAACGGAACCCGATCGGATGGTCGTCGGAAAGATCGTTGCTCAGATCGGCGGTGCCCGGTGGGATGGTTCGGGCAGTCATCACAATTGGACCGGTTAGCGGTCTTGAAAGCACGTTGCCGAGGGCAAGCGAGCCGTCGTGGCAACTCAAGCACATTTTCGACGGACCCGACGGCTGATCAACCCGGGCATCGATCGTGGAACTTCCGTAGATGCGATAATGCCGGCGCGCGTTCTCGCGGTTCCACAGCGCCGTTTGTGGCGCGGCGTTGTGCGGCGTGTGACAGAAGATGCAGATTTCACCTTCATTCACCGCGCGGATCGGTCCGGGGCCGCGGGCTGACAAGTCGTGTGCGGAATCCACGATCGACTCGTCCGACCGTGCGGCCACAGTCAAAGCGCCGAACGCAAGCGCCGTCACGATTCCGATGCGCCTTTGCATGCTCATGATGCAGCCCCCAGATACGCAAACACCTGAATCTGCCGGTTTCCCGCGTCGGCCACCCAGATGCGATCCTGCCCGTCGATCGCCAGACCGGCCGGCAGTACGAATTGCCCCACACCACTACCCTCGTCGCCCCAGGCCATCAAGAGCTGGCCATTGGCGGAAAAAACCTGAATGTTCTCGAACTGCGCGTCGACGACGTAGACGTGACCTTCGCTATCGAACGCGACGCCCTTGGGCAGCGAAAAATCGCCCGCGCCGTCGCCCTTCTGACCGATGGTCTGAACGCAGCGCCCATCGAGATCGAGCAGCTGGACGCGGAAGTTGGCGCTGTCCGCCACCAACAACCGCTTCCCTCCGTGGCTAATGTGCGATGGAAAGTTGAACTCGCCCGGATCGCTGCCGCGCCGGCCTATTGTTCGCACGAACTCTCCGCGGAGGTCGAATACCGCCAGCCGATGCGATCCCCCGTCAACGACGTAGAGTTGATTGCGGTCCGGGACGTAAGTGATTCCGACTGGCCTCGTGAGGGCATCGACGCCGAACCGCCTCTGGAATGCGCCCTCTGAATCAAGTTCAACAACCTCACCGCGCTGCGCATCGGTAACGAACAAACGCTTCCCGACCCAAGTGACACCGACTGGCACGGAGAATCGATCATCAAGCCACCCGCTTACAAAACGGTGCGTGCGGGTCTCGATATCGATGATATGCACGCCGCCGGCTGATCCGTCCGCGACGGCCAGCACGGTGTCCGAGCGAATGGCCAGGGCATGCGGTCCGGAAAACCGAATCGGCGGACGCGGGCCGCGAAAGCCGGCAGCAAACGCCTCCGCCCCCGAACGCGCCGCGTTCAGATCATCACTGTCGGACAAGATGCCCACGTACTCGATGCGCGGTCGCTCGGGCGACCTTGGCCACACCAGCGGCGAATCGAGCGGCGGGAACAGCACTCCCGCCGGTCGCGCACAGCCAGCCAGCAGCAAGCACATCGCCAGCGCAGCCACTATGTGAGTATTACCTCTGGGCGAACACATTCGGAAAATCCCTACGCACGCGGAAATACACGCCGTAATTGTCCTCATCAGAATCGGGAAGGTCGAGCGAATCGTATTCCAGCGTAAACTCGCCGGTGAGGTCGCCCACCGCGAAAGTTAGCCCGGTCGTCACGTCCCAGCCTCGGGTGATGCCACGACTCGAATCCCGCTCGTAGCGGTAGGCCAGCCGCTCCACGGTCGACAACGACTCGGTCAGCCGCCAACGGTGGTCCAGCGACACGTCGACGAACGTGACATTCCGATCATCCGAGGTGCCGTCGAATAACAAGCGAGAGAGACGCGTCGATGCGTCGATGCTGTGCTCAGTGCCACCGAGTACGTGCCAAATGCCGTCGATGTGGAACGCGTCGTATGGCTCGACCGTGTCGTCGAAAACCTCGTACTCGGCCCCCAGCGTGTAGCGTTCGGTCTCAAACTTGAGGCCCAAGCGATGGTGGTCCGTACGGTCCGCGCGACGCGCGAAGCCGATCGACACATCGTCCTCCTGATTTCGATAAACGAATCGATAGTACGGCGTCCAGCCACCGCTGAAACGCTGCTCGATACTGAAATTCACGCGCGCGGTGTCCAGCGCGCCGTCGGCCGGTGTGCTGTAGCGGTAGTCGATCAAGACGGTGTCGCCGTCGGCAATCCGCCCGGTCCGAACGCGGCGGATGCGTGTCACGTTGCCCAGATTGTAGACGAGGTAGTCGATTCCGGGCGTGTAGACCCGCCTGTTGGTCACGTCGGTCACCACGATGGTCGCGCGGATGGCATTGCGGTTTGCCAGCGCAACGTCGAACGGGTCGCGAAAAGCAGCGGACTCGTTCAGCACCAGACGCCGACCGTTGTCGCCACTTACGTCCTCGGTGTCATAGGCCAGCGCGAAATTTGCGTGCAGATGCCCCCAACGGTTCTTTCGGTTGTACTGCCAATCCACTGACGCGCCGTACTGCGTCGTGTCGATGTCGTCCTCGATGTCTTCGTACAAGCCGAACAAATCGACGGTCGTCGTCAGATTGGTGTACATCTGGTGGACGCCTTGAAACTCCAGCCGTTGCGACTCGATATCGAGCCCGTCGTACCGTTCGCGGTTGAACTGGTATTTGTAAGAGGTCTGAAACGTCTCGCTGTGGCGCAGGGAAAGCTGCGGGCCGATCTCGAACAGATCGCGCGCGAAATCGCCGCTTTCTTCCTGCCAGTGAACACGAGTCCGCACCGCGTGTTGTTTCTCGCGGCCGAAAGCAAACTCGTGATCGGCGATGAACAGATCACGCGTGGTCTCGAATCGTCCACGAGTCCCCTGGTACTCCTGCTCGGTTTCATCGTGCTCGAACGAGAATTCGAACTTGTTATGATCGGATATCAGCCAGTCAACGCCGTAGCGGAATGTGCTGTCGACGAACTCCTCGTCGTCCGTTCCGTCTCGGTTTCCCGCCCGATCGGTCCGGCGAAAATCGTAGGACAA
The DNA here is from genome assembly GCA_029260155.1 of Phycisphaerae bacterium. Taxonomy (GTDB): domain Bacteria; phylum Planctomycetota; class Phycisphaerae; order UBA1845; family UBA1845; genus OFTM285. Next base: position 10,961 of record JAJDDU010000474.1, read on the forward strand.
CTCCATTGGCAACGTCTCGTGCGCGAAGACCCAACCTGTCCCAAAACCTGTGTGGCGTTCCTTCAGCGTTGGTTGGAACCGTCGGTTGATGCGATCGTTGCGCCGCGTTCCGTACAGCGTCCCGGACAGCAACTCTCCCGGAAAAAAGTTAAGGCGGGCGTCGTATTCGAGCAGGAAACCCCGATCCGTGTCCGTTCGGCCGATCGAGCCGACATCCTCGTCAAAATGATCCTGGGCCAACGCGAAACTGAAATCGGCCCGATAGGTGATGAACCGAGGATTGATGACCGAGCCCCCGACATTCAGCCCGAACCGCTCTTCGAGTTTCCACTCACGGTTCCACTGATCGCGATCATCGAAGCTTTGTGGAGCATGCGACTCAACGCGGCGATACGAGTAGTCCCCTTCGAGTTCCAGATAGGCGTCCGCGAAATCCAGCGTGAAAAACCGTGGCGCGTTCTGGTCACCGTCGGCGCCTGCGACGCCAACCAGAAACAACAGGCATACCAAAGACGTGAACCGAAGCGTTTTGACCGCACCGTCCATTGCGCGCCCTTCTCGTCGCTTCCACTCGAAGGCTTGGCAATTCGATGCCAAGCTTCAGACCAGCGATTTGTATAGACGATTGCGATACCCGTGGCAACAACGAAATCTGTAAACTGATTTCACAACCCGCCCGCAGCGCGTGGCGACTTTTGTGTTGACGTTGCGCGCAGCGTCAGTATCCTGATCGGCGAGGTAGAGGCTGAACCATAGGAAGGGCTGTCATGCGCAGAGTCACGGCCGCGATGTTGCTGGGCTTGATAGTGATCGTCGGCTGCTCGGCGACCGCTCGCGATCGGTTCAAGCACTGGTTCTTCGAGATCCCCGAGTTTGTCGAAGAGCCCACAACCGAAACCGCTGTCGCAGCCGCCCCCGCGATGCCCGAACCAGTACAGGCAGCATCGCCCTATCGGTCGGTGCATCCGCCGTTCGCCACCCGCGCGTGCAAGGAGTGTCACGCGCCGGAACAACGCATGCAGGTCCGCGACGACCTCTTGGACGCCTGCCAAAAATGCCACACGCGCTATTTCACAGACGCCGTCGGACACGCACCCGTCGCCGACGGGGAATGCCGGACCTGCCACGAACTGCACCGCAGCGAGCATCGGGCACTTCTCAAAGTGCCGGTGTTTGACACTTGTATTGACTGTCACGACGAACCCGAGGATCTCAGCCAGGACGCGCACGCGGGGAACGACGTGGAGAACTGCATAGCCTGTCACGACCCACATTTCGGCAGTGGTATGTTGCTCAGATCGAAATCAGCCATCGGCCAAAACCCGTAATCGGAGGTTGCAACAGTGTCGACGAAAACACGTGAAAACGGCGCGAACCCTCGCCGATATTGCTATCGAGGCGCATTGCTTGCCACGGGGTGGGTGCTGTCGGTAACCGGGTGCGGCGTTGACCTGAACCAACTCCTGATCGAAGCCGCCAACGTCGGGGCAACGACGGCGCTCGATATCCTACTCACCGACGTCGTGGTAAATGCAGCTGACGCTGTTGAGGATATCGAAGACGCACCGATCGACTCCGCAGATGGCGACTCCGACACGGAGGACGACGATTCCGCCGGCGGCGAGGTATCGATAGACATCGAAGGAGACATTGCAGCCGGCCAGGATTTGTTCACGTCCAGTGGCTGTGCCGCCTGTCACTGCGCCGATGCGACCGGTGGTTGTGCGCTGAGTGCACCGTCGCTGATCGACGTTGACGTCGACACGCTGAACGCAAAACTTCGCGTGAACGGACCGCATTTCGGAATCGACACGGGACTCGGCGATCAGCAGATCGCCGATCTCCAAGCATTCTTCGCATCGTTCTAAGAGAAAGCCGACAGCGGGAGCATTTCTACTTTCGACTTTCTGTTTTCCCTCAGTGGTCGGCCGTGTCCGTCTCGACCTCATCGCCGTCCAGCGGGTGGGGCCAACCCAACAAGTCAATGTGGTAGCGCTGACCGAAGAAGGTCTGATCCGTTTCGGAAACGTGGCCTAGGTAGCCCAGCGCGAGGGCACTGATCAATCCGATGAGTCCGATCGTGACAGACACGGGACGCTTCTTCGGGTGACGCTCCTTGGTCCGATCCACGAACGGCCAGAGCAACAACAGAACGAACGGCACGGAACACGCAAAGATGCCGACCATCGCTCCGTACGGACCCTCAAAGTACTTCAAGAGTTGATAGCTGGGTAGGAAGTACCACTCCGGTTTGATGTGTTCCGGGGTGGACAGTGCGTTGGCCGGTTCGCCGATCTCCCATGGTGAGACAATCGACAGCGTAACCAGGACCGCCAACATCACTACGGCGACACATCCTTCCTTGGCCACGTGGACCGGGAAGAACGGGATGCCGTGCTCGGGCGTCAACGGCTTCTCCTCGCCCACGGTTTCGAGCGTGGACAGATTGTTCAAACGCATCAGGAAGAGATGCAGAGCGATCATGCCAGCCAACAGCCACGGCAGGAT
>JAJDDU010000475.1 GCA_029260155.1 Phycisphaerae bacterium
CGACATCGAAGACACGCCCGAAGCAACCATCCGCCAATGGTCCGCAGGCGGCGTGCAAGACGCGCTTGAAAAATACTACGACGAGATTTGGGTGTACGGCAACCAGTCGGCTTTCGACGTGGTGCGTGAGTACAAGTTGCCCAAGTCCGTCGATGACAAGCTTCGCTATGCGGGCTACCTCCGTCGCGCCCGATGCGAGCATGGGGCCACGGGCGACGATCGCCATCGTCACGTCGTCGTGACGGTTGGCGCCGGATCCGACGGCGAGGAATTGCTGGACAGCTACGTCGCAAAGGCCGCACGCGAAGTCGCTCAGAGCGGAGGCCGATCCACCATCGTTGGTGGCCCCGACGTTCCCGAAGGCGTCGCGGACCGCCTGCGCAGCGCCGCCGCCAAGCTTCCGCGAACGCAATGGCTGGACCACACCAAGTGCATGAGCTGCCTGATGCACGACGCCGATCTGGTGGTGTCGATGGGGGGCTACAATACGATGTGCGAGATCGCATCATGGGACGTGCCCGCATTGATCGTCCCGAGATTCAAACCCCGTCTCGAACAGTCCATGCGCGCCAGAATATGGGAGGATCTCGGCGTCCTACGCACAGTCGACCCGCAAACGCTCACGCCCTCGACGCTCAGTGGACGTGTTCTCGATATGCTCGATCACCCGCAGCCACCCAGCTCATCGAGCCTGAACCTTGGTGGTCTGGACTACATCGCCGACCGCTGCTCCGCCTTGTGGAACGGAGGTCGTAGCGTTGAATCTGCTCTATGTGTGTAGCGACTTCGGCATCCGTCCACGTGGACTAAAAGGGGCGTCGATACATCTGCGTGCGATCACCCGCGCTCTAAGCGATGCAGGCCACTGCGTCTCGCTGCTGAACCCAAACCCCGCCCCCGAAAACGGACATCCCGCGACCGCCCTGCTGCCCGATGACACCTGCGAGCCGTTGGTCGTCGCCAAGCGTCTGCGGCGATGGCTTAAGGACCGCGATCTCCCCCACCACGCAGCCGACGAACTGCGGACAGTGTTGTACAACGAGTGGGCCATCGACAAAGCGAAGGCTGCGCTGAGCGGCGATGCCCCCGATGCCATCGTGGAACGGCTGTCGCTCTTCGGATGCGTCGGGATGGAGCTGTCGCGCCGTTTCAACTGCCCCCACGTGGTGGAGGTCAACGCGCTACTCAGCCGCGAGGCTGCGCAATACCGCAATCTGGAGATGAGCCGGCTAGCCGAGGAGATTGAACTGCGCGTGTTGCAACAGGCCGATGCAGTCATCGCAGTATCAAGCGAACTGCGCCAAATGCTCGGCAGCTTCGGAATCGACATCAACAAGATCACCGTGGTTCCCAACGGAACTGACATGGCCGCCTTCGACCCCGAAACGGACGGAGCGTCCGCCCGCGCGGAACTTGGCCTCAACGGGAACTTCGTGGTGGGGTTCGCAGGGAGCTTGAAGATCTGGCATGGCGTGGACCTGCTCATCACCGCGTTCGCCGAGATTCTGGCCGAAGACGATCAAGCCAAGCTCCTGATCGTCGGCACGGGCCCGGTTGAAGACGTCCTGAAGAAGCAAGCCTCGCTGGCGGGAATCGCGGACTCGGTAATCTTCACCGGCGGAGTCGAGCATTCAGACATCCCGCGTTATCTCGGTGCGATGGACGTAGCAGCCGCCCCGTTTCGCGCCCAGGACGATTTCTACTTCTCACCCATCAAGATATTCGAGTACATGGCCGCCGGACGCTGCGTGGTGGCCAGTCAATTGGGGCAGATCGAAGAGGTGATCGCCGATCGACAGACAGGATTGCTGTGTCCCCCCGATGACGTAAACGCGCTCGCCGAAGCGCTGCTGTCAGCCCTTCGCGACCCGAATCTCCGCCGGGACGTGGGCGCCGCGGCACGCCAACGCGTCGCAAATCAGTATACTTGGCAAGCGGCTGCAAAGACGACGAGCGACGTGATCGCGCGCGCGGTAGCGAACCGGTAATGAAGAGAGCAATGACAAAAAACAAGGAAGCAAGCAGCGATCCGCAATCTGCGACCGCTTCGCGCCCGCGCGTCGGATACATGCTTCGGATGTACCCGCGCTTCACGCAGACGTTCGTTGTCAACGAGATCCTCGAACTCGAACGCCAAGGCGTCGACGTAAGAATCCTCTCCCTCCGGAAACCCACCGACGGCCGCTTTCACGAATCGCTAAGCCGCGTGCGCGCCCAGGCGGAGTACCTGCCCGAGTTCCTCGTCGAAGCGCGATCGAAGATCCTCAACGCGCACTGGCAGCAGTTCCGATCCCGCAAGCGACAGTATCTCCGCGCTGCGACCGAAACGTATCGCCACGCAGGGGCTGACAGCACCGACTTTCAGCAGGCAGCCATGGCCCTGCGCTGGGCCAAGAAAAACAAACTCAAGCACGTTCACGTCCACTTCGGCACGCACGAAGCAACGGTCGCCTACCTCGCCCATCTCATGGGCGGACTCTCGTACAGCCTGACCCTGCACGCCTTCGACATCTTCCGCAGCAACGTCGACCGGCCCCTGCTCGCCCGAAAAATAAACGCATCGCAATTCATCGTCACCGTCAGCGAGTACAACCGCGCGTTCATGCTCGAGAACCTGCCCGGCGTCGATCCCGACAAAATTCGCGTCAACTACAACGGCATCGACCTTGAGTCGTTCGCCGTCGGTGACGCCCCTCGGAGACCGTATTCCGTTCTCGGTGTCGGCCGGCTCATCGAAAAGAAGGGCTACATCGACCTTGTCCGTGCAATGGCACGCCTGCGCGACATGAATCTGCCCGTCTCGTGCACCATCGTCGGCGACGGACCGCAGACAGCCATGCTGCAAGGCGAAATTGACAGGCTCAAACTGACCGACTCCGTCACGCTTGCCGGCGCCCGCAGCCAGGATTTCGTGCGCGAAGCGCTCCAACAAGCTGCATGTTTCGTCCTGCCCTGCGTGCACGCCGCCGACGGAAATGTCGACGCCCTACCGACCGTACTGCTCGAAGCAATGGCCTCCGGATGCCCCTGCGTCAGTACGCGCGTTTCCGGCGTTCCGGAGATCATCGAACACGACAGCAGCGGAATGCTCGTCGAGCCCAGCGATGACGCTGCCCTCGCCGATGCGATGGCCGCCATACTGAGCGACGCAGATACTGCGACAGCATTCTCCGATGCGGGACGCCGGCGGGCGGAACTGGTCTTCGACATCCGCAACAACGTCGGACGCATGAAGTCATGGTTCGCGGAGGTTATCGCCCACCACAAATCCCGAACGCGCAAGGACGGCCGCCGGAAAGCGGCTCCCGATACGCTCCCCGTGACCAATGCTGTGGAGTGCGCACGGTGAAGCTGTCCCGCATCATTAAGACCAATCGCGGAAAGCTCGACCTGGGCGAGCTGGAGGTCATACGGCGACGCTTCCTCAAGTACCTGCGGCCACACTGGAAGACTATGGCCATCGCGTTCCTCGCCACCATGGGCGCGGTAGGCATGAACGTCTTGGCTCCCGTGCCCATCAAGCTCATCTTTGACGTTGTGCTCACGGACGCAATGGCGGACACCACCGTCGGCATGTGGTTCAGTGAACACGCGTCGACTCCAACGACTGCTCTGGCGATCATATGCGGCGGCATTCTCCTGATCGCCGCGGGTCTATCCACATTCGCCTACCTGCGCGACGTGCTGCTTGCCCAGACCGGACAAAACGTAGTCGGCAAGCTTCGACACGACCTGTTCCGCCACATGCAGAAACTCTCACCGGACGTGTTCGAATCGCGGCGAACCGGGGATCTGCTGCTACGCATGACCGGCGACATTCAAATGCTGCGTCAGGTACTGGTCAACGCGTGCATCACGCTCGGCGAAAACATCCTGACCATCGTCGCCTTCATATCCGTCATGTTCTACCTGAATCCCGGCCTGGCAGCCGTCGCGGTCGCCGCCCTGCCCTTGATCGCTTTTTCCGCAGTGCGTATTTCCAAGCGAATCAACAAGGCCACCAAAAGCCAACGCGAAAAGGAGGGCTTCGTCGCCTCCATCGCGCACGAAGTGCTCGGCGCGATGACCGTCGTGCAGGCCTTCAACAGAGAGAAATCCGAGCTCCAGAGATTCGCCCGTCAAAACCGCGCCTCCATCCGCGCCGGCGTGCGGACCACACGACTGGAAGCGCGTTTGTTTCGCGTGGTAGCACTGGCTTCAGCCGCCACGTTGTGCGGCGTCCTTTATTTTGGCGTGCGCTCCGTCCTGGCAGAGGAGATGACAGCAGGTGACCTCCTCATTTTCGTCGCGTACGTTCGCGCGCTGAACAAGCCGCTACGCAAACTGTCCAAACTGGCTGGACAAACAGCCAAGGCAACCGCGTGCGGACTGCGCATTGCCGAAATACTCAACATTCCCCCGGCCATTCGGGACGCGCCCGACGCGATCGTCGCAACCGAGCTCCAAGGGCGGATCGAACTGGACCGCGTCAGTTTCAACTACCCCGACGGAACGAAAGCGCTCAGCGACGTGTCACTGCGTATCGAGCCCGACGAGCGAATCGCCATCGTCGGGCGAAGCGGAGCGGGCAAGAGCACACTCATGAAACTCCTCTTGCGGTTCTACGACGTTGTGGAAGGTGAAATCCGCATCGACGACGTCGATCTTCGCAAGTACACCGTGGCATCCTTGCGCGACCACATGGCCGTCGTCCAGCAAGACACCGTCCTCTTCGGACTGACCATTGCGGAGAACATCGCCCTGGGTTGCGAGTCCGCCGACCCCCGCGCCATACGAAAGGCAGCCAGAACCGTCGACGCCCACGCATTCATTAAACAACTTCCAGAAGGGTATGAAACAACGCTCAGCGAACGCGGCACAACCCTCTCCGGAGGACAGCGACAGCGCATCGCGCTGGCCCGCGCATTGCTGCGACCCGCGCCCATCCTGATACTCGACGAGCCCGCCACGGGACTCGACGCCCAGAGCGCCCGCACGGCTGAAGATTCGTTGATGTTCAACCGCGCAGGCAAGACCACGCTCGTGATCTGCCACGATCTCTCTGCCATGGAACGGTTCGACCGGATCATTGTGCTCGATCATGGCTGCGTCGCCGGCATCGGACCCCACGCCGAGCTCTTGGGGCATTGTGACAGCTACACCGAAATGTTCGAGGCGTGGGCGGTTAGGCCGCAACCAAGATCAACCGCAAAGGATTCAGCCGATGCTGACACGAGCCAGCGATTGCCCTGTTGATCCCGTACACGGACGGTTCATCGAGGGACTTACACCGGAGCGCATGGCGCCCATACTGCGTCAGAAACTGGGTTTGCCCGCATCACCACAGTGTGGCAGCGGTTCTCATCCGGGGATTGCGACGTGCCGCGTGGTCGAGGCACTCTACGACCCGGGTGAACAACTGCGTATCGCCTACGTACTCTTCGACAACGACAATACCGACCCAAAACGCGCCTGGCCCGACGGCGACCTCTGCTACGTGCGATTCCCCGTCCGCGAAACAGTGTCACGCCGTGGCACTTCCCTGTCGATGGACGGACTGGACTTCGAGGTTTACAGCTTCCCGAACGATCGCCGCCTGCGGGGCCTTCGCAAGTTTGCCCGCCGGGACCGGGCTGCTACCACGTGGCAGCGATGGCTTAGCGAAGACGAACCGGGGTTGGATTTACAACCTGACACCTTACGGCGATCTCTCCTCCGCTACGTCCCCGAGCAGAAGTGGATCGTGCATCTTCACGCCCGCTGTCACGACGGCGTGGCCGGCGGTGAGGTCAAGCGGGCCATAGCGGTGCGATCCGCCTCCGTCGCAGCCTGCCAGAGAATCTACGCCCGCGTCGTCGCCCTCCGTCGCGCACGCAAGCACACCGAAGGACTGTACAGGGTCCCGAAGCCCGTCGCGTTCGATTCCGACCTCGGCATGCTGGCCCTGCGCTGGGCGTGGGGTGCGTCATTGATTCAGCTGCTAGATACCAACGATCCCGCCGCCGTCATGGGCCACGTCACCACCGGGCTTCACGCGCTCCATGCCACGACCATCGAGGGGCTGAAACCATGGACAACGGAAGATGCCCTCGATTCCGCAGTCACCGCAGCCAATGATCTCGGCGCCGTAGCGCCCGATCTGCGCGAGACCCTAAAGTCATTGATCGAACAACTCACCCGCAGCGCCCCGCCCGCCCCGACAGGGCCGCCGCGTACGCTTCATGGTGATTTCTATTGGAACCAACTTCGAGGCCGCGCGGATAGACTAACGGTGCTGGACCTCGAGCGCTGCGCCCTCGGCGATCCGCTCGTGGACGTCGCCATGTTCGCGACGCAGATCTCCATGCTCTCGGAGCGCCCCGAATTCGACATTTCCAGAGAACAAGCGTCAGCCTGGAACCACGCGTTTCTGCATGCCTGGGAGCAGACAACGGGCGCATCGATCAACGCCGAGGCCTTCCGCTGGTACGCTGCCGTCGCCCTGCTGACCCTCGCGCGCGGTGCGATGCGACATCTTCGACCCAATTGGCCCGCGACTGTGGACCGCTACGTGTCGCTCGCCGCAGACGCAGCCTCAAATCGCGACGACCTGGAGATCCTTGTCTGATGCTCAACGCATTTGACGCCGACGTCATGCAGGATGTCCGCCGTTGCCTCAACCGCCAACTCGTATGCAACGCGCTGGGCAAGGCCATCCAGTGGCCCGCCGGCGTCCGACCCACAGCCGTCCGCGTTCACCGCTTCACCCCCCGACCTGGTGGCAACTTCGACTTCGAATATAACATCTCCCTCAGCGGAACCAACGCAGGCGGCACGAAGCTGTTCGCACGCTGCCCGACGTTTCCCGAAACGGTTGATACGCTTTGCAAGCCCGCAGAAGTTACGCCCCAAGGCGCGAGAAACGTCCTCGTCAACATCGCAGAACTCAACGCAACCGTTCACTCGATGGACCGTGACCCTGCGTTTGCCCAATTCCCCCTGTGCGCCGACGGCGCGGAGATGGCCGACAGAATCGCAAGGCTGTACTCCAAGAAGGACGGCAACGAACATACTGCGGGTCCGGGCCTGACATGCAAACCAGTCTCCTTCAGGCGCGGCCGGCGCTTCGTCATGCGATACCGCGAGTCCGGGGAGACCCCGTCGCCGCGCGCGTGGGCCGGAAAGTGCTACGCCGACGACCGCGGAAAAAAACAAAGCAAGAAACACCGCCGCATCGCCAAGCACCTCGCTTCCCTCGACGGCCAATCCGTGCGCGCAGCCCGCTTGGTAGGGTACGATCCCGAGCTCAAGATGGTCATCACCGAGTGGGACGCCCGCGAAGTATCATCCGATACGCTCGCCCCCAACACAACGCTCGCCAGACGCATGGCCGAGGTGCTCGCAGCCATTCAGTCCGTTCCGGTCGACGACCTACGCGCGGTCCGACCTGAGCGATACTGGAACACCGCCCTCAACTGGTATCATTGTATCGATGCACTCTGCCCCCAACTTAGTAGCCAAGCGAACGCGATGCTCATGCAGCTGGACTACGCCCGCCGATTCTCAGCGCCGCCGCGCCCTGTCGTCGTGCACGGCGACTTTTACGAATCGCAAATCCTCGTTCAGCGCCCAGGGGTGGAATCCTGCGACGCCACCCCCTCCCCCACGACCCTCCTAGATCTCGACACCCTCGCTGCCGGCGATCCCTGCATTGACCTCGGCAACGCCCTCGCCCATCAACTGCTCTGGTGCTTGGAACACAAGCAAGATGTTGCTCAGTTCACACTACTCGCACGCGAGTTGCTGGAGACCTACGAAACGCTCACATCGCCGGTCGACGAAGGTGCGTTGGTCTACTACTGGGCGGCCACCCTGTTCCGCGCTGGAGCAATCCACGCGTTCCGCGACCGCACGTCCCCGTATGTGCAAGCGCTCTGGTCTATGGTAGAACCAGTGCTGCGACGCGGCAAAGACGTGATCGCCGCCGACCGCCCCAACCCAATCGCGGACCGGCCTGCCGGGCGAACGTAAGGACTATGCCCATGACACGCGACAACATATTCAACAGCTTCACCGCCGCAATCCTCGTCGTGGCAGCGGCCATCGCTTTCTCCGTCTACAGAACCGTCGACTTCGGTGAGGACAACCC
>JAJDDU010000476.1 GCA_029260155.1 Phycisphaerae bacterium
CAGTCATTCGCGAATTGCAATCAAGTCGCTTATCGGCGCGGTTGCCAACCAGCGGCCTCTCGAACTGGTGCTAGGCAACGAGCGACCTGCGACAAACGTCGGGCCGGGCGGCGGCGGTTACTCGCGGCATCTGCCGTCGGCTACTCCGCCCCCGCAAAGCGCTGCGCGTTCCAGTACGCACTCAGCCGTTGGAACGCTCCGCGTAGGCTATCCGTCGCGAGTTGAACCTCAGCGGCCATTTCCGCAAATTCAGTCGCCCAGCCGGCTGGCGGCTCCTGAAGGATCTCGGGCACGGAATGCGTACCTCTGGCCGTAAATGTGGCGGCGAGCGAAGCACGGATATCTTCGGGGTCGGGGGGCTGCCGTTCGAGCAAGAGCAACAGGTCAACCAAGTCTCGTGTGCGGGTGTTCTGCCTGTCGGTCCAAGGGTATGTGTAAGCGTGGATCTTCTCGGCAAACTGCTGAGCCTTGGGGATTGCGAGTGCCTGTGCCGGCGCGATATCGGCGAAGGCGAGCAGATCCTCGCCCCGAAGAAGCTCCGGCACGCCGTGAAGTGCATCGCCAATGCCCACGTCGATGTGGAAGCTGCCGAAGACGCGGCCAGCCATCAGTGCTTCGACCGGAAACCTCGCTCCGCCTTGCGGTGCGCCGAGAAGTTCCGTTCGTGGAGCCGCGATGCGGAAGGTGAGGTAGTCCCCCAGGTCGACGTCCGCCGCCGTTTGTAGTTCGTCGCGAATCCGTTCAAGTCGACTCTTCAGATCGGCCGTGTTCTCATCGGCGGCGACGCTGAGGTCGATGTCCGTCGTTGTTCTCGCGTGTGGACGATAGCGCAGCTCCATCGCGTAGCCGCCCTTCAGAAGCCACGGCGGGTTGGGTCGAGCGAACAGACGTGCAAGCAATCGCTCGATGAGGAACTTCAACCGTAGCGTATTCAGCGGAACATTGCGTTCCTCTGCCGCTGTCTTGAGCCGGCGTTCAAGCGCCTGGCGAAACGCGGCCGGATTGGCGAAGGATCGGTCCATGTGTGCATCATCCGGCTGCTGCGAGAGCACGCGCGAGACGCGAGTGCGACGGTTCCTGCCGCACAACCGCGTCGAGTTTTGCGCGGCGAACGAGGCCCTCGCTCAGCGCTCGCGCAACGATTTGGTTCAGTTGGTCCTGCGGGACGCGCTCCGTGCCCGCGGCGTCAACCAGCGTTCGCAGTGGTTTGGTCACGCGGAATCCCTCGCGCTGCTCAGCTTCGTCCGATGCGAGATCGGCCTTGTGCAGCAGGCATCCAGCCGGTGCCTTCTTGCGAAAAGAACGCGGCACGGTGAGGTGTGTGTGCTTGGGCAGTAGCTCGCCCAGCCCATGTACGCCGAGGGCAGTCTCATGTGAGACGACCGCTTGCGGCTGATCGTCGCGCCCACGGCTCCAGAGGCTGAGCCGAATGAGGTCGTCGTGTTCTGAGAGGGCAACGGTCGGGAGTCGAAAGAGGCCACGTTCGACACGCTCAAAGTTGCCGGCTTTCACGTGGTAATCGAGGTGCCGTTTGCCATACCCAACGGCGGTCGCTTGCTTGGCAGTGAAGTAGCCGCCTTGTGTCAGGGCAAGGTCTGATAGCTCCCGGCGTGCGGTTTGTGTGCTTCGATAGGCCATGCGCAAAGGTCCAAATCTTTTGGACCATTATGCGAACCCGCCCCAGGGATGTCCAGCACGTGCCAGCGCGTATGTGCCATCGGACTCGTCAACTCGCGTTCCGGAAGCTCCTGTGCGAACGTGCTATGTCAAGTTTTCTCGCAAGAAAACTCGACGCCGTGTCCCCGACCGTCGACACTCCCGGCATGGCAACTGGCCCGCGATCATCGCCGAACTCCCAACGCGTCGCCGCCAAGGCCATCGCCCGAGGCGGTCGTTTTGCGTGACCACATTTGACCACTTCAATGTGGTAATACTGCCCTCAGACGCGAGAAAACGCGATAGGATGCGACGACTTGCGAAAACGACGAATCGCGGTAAACTCTTCGTAGACAGTGGTTTGCTGAGCCAATCGGCGGTCCCGAAGACTCGTCTGTTAACCGCTAGGTCGTAGGTTCGAATCCTACTCGGGGAGTTCCATTTCACCCTATTCCTGAAGTGTTTTCTGGTCGCGCCGGGTTGATCCGTTGAATTAACAGCATTACTCTTCACGCAGTTTTCACGCAGAATGGCTTGGCGAGACTGGACTACGAGAACTTCTTTGGGCGGCCACGTCCACGTTTCTGATCACCATTGGCCGCCAGACGTTCCAACTCGGACTTGTCAAACGCGAGGCGCCCACCGATTTTCCTCGGGTGCAACGCCCCCTTGCGAATCAGCCGGTGTATGGAAAGGTCCGGGCGGGCCAAACCCAGCCGGTCGAGGCCAAGATATGTGATGGCCTCATGCATCCAGAGTATTGGGGCTCTTTCGACCCTTTGTGCGTGTTCTGTATTTTTCATTGCTGATTTCGGCGACCAGGCGTGTTTGCCATCGTGTTGCTTCACATCGACGCGATGCCCCGTCTGGAGATCAGTAGACACCGCCCCCTCACATGCTTGATTGTGATGGCTTGGCGCTGCCAGATGCCCGGCGGGCGTTCTCGGGCGGCAAAGAGGTGCCGTGACTTCCGCTACGCACCTGACACGCGAGGTCGCAGTACGGCGTGACGGCCGGGTCCTCGCATCCGTAGGCGCGGTATTCCTTGTCGTAGGCGGAGGCGGCTTGGGTGGTGATTTCGGATTCCGTGATGACGCGTTTGCCGTTGGTCGGGCGGTTTCGTTGGGACCAGTCCGCGAGCACCGCGATGGTGCTATCGAACGGAAGCCCCACGCGTTTGAGGTTCACAGCAAGACGAAAACAGGCGATGCGCTGGTTCTCGGCGACACCTTCGTCCAGCATCTGGCGGGCGCACGGTGGAAGGCCATGCGATTGCTGGACCCCGATGTAGTTCGACGCGACTGTCGGTGTGCCGCAACGGATGGGCAGACGGAGTTCGTTGATCTCGATGACGTCGTCGAGGAGGGTCTCCGGAACTCGTTTGATTCGTTCCAATACCTCCCATTGGTTGGGGTATGGCTTTGTCGGATCGTGTGGATCGACGAATACGGTGCGGCCTTGAGGGACGAGCCCGCCGAAGAGCGGCGCGTTGATGAAATTTCCGAAGGTGGTGTTGGTGCTCAGCGCGTCTTGTTTCGGAAAGACCTCCGTCTTCGGTTTTTCGATTTCTGCAAGGATTCGGTGTACGACAAGTCGCGCCTTCATCGCGGAAGCGCCCCGGTCGTCGAAGAAAACCCACACGTGGTAGCCCTTGGACTTGCTGCGTTCGATGTAGGCGGGAATCTCGTAGTGATCGGCGGCCAGAGCAAACTCCTTCGGGGGCCACAGATCTTCGGTGTCGAAGTCAGTCACGATCGCATGAATGCGGTCTTCGCTCAGTAGAAACAGCCCGAACGGTTGCCTGCCGGTGAGGTGATTGAGGATGACCTCGTTGGTCACCGGAGCCTTGACCACACGGGCCCGACCGGTGCGGGGATCGTAGGTTCCGTACGCATCGCGGCGCCCGCGAAACGCCTGGTTAAAAAGGCTCAGCTTGTCTTCAGTAGTTCTCGCCATGCGTAATCCGCCATCGCGATGATGCCCAACACAAACGTCCCCGGTCCCGCTGCAACGGGCGGCGTACTGGATCGGCGTTCAATTCATGAAGCGGACATATTCGCCGTGTCGTTTCACGCGGGCGTGCGGCCTTTGGACGTGTTGACCATCGCTCCCAGTTGGTTGTTTGTGGATTGGATCATGTCGATGAGGGCGGGGATTTCGTCGGCGAGTCTTTCCGGCGTCCATTGCAGTTCCGCAGGAATGAACTCGTTTTCGGCGTCCAACAGCTCCTTGGCGATTTGGCAGCGTATGATCCATGGGCAGCCGGTGAGGCAGCGTACGAAGACGGCGTGGTTGAGCTTGGCCTGTTCATCCTGTTTGACGGCCTCGGCCATGCTTTGCAGAACACGCTCGATGCCGTACCGGTTTGCGTGCATCAGGGCGACTTCGTGGCCGCGTGTTTCGCCATCGAAGTAGGCCTGGTCCAGCAGGTGAAGCCCCTCGGCCTGTGCCTGTGCCATCGACAGGAAATGCGGCACCGTGAGACACCTTCGATACACGTGGCGCGTAAAGGCTCCCACGATGCGATGAAAACGAGCGTGCGACAGTCCCGAGATGTTGCCAAGTGAGAGCGATCGCACGGCGTCATCGATACGCCCTGCGGTTTGAGTGAACGAAGCGTCGTCGCGCTGTTCGAAGATCCTTCGTAGCGTTTGTGACGCCAATCGTGCTTCAGGGGAATTGGTCAAACACCAGCTCCGTCGTATCCGTTCCGCCCGTCGAATGCGGCAATGGCGCGCTGGCGGCCGGGTTGCGGGTGTGCGTTATCATCGACGCGATCGTACTTGCCGGTGTGCAATACTGTCGGTGGGATTCTGCAAGGATCCGTAGACGTGTCGATTTCTGGACGAGCTTGGTGGGTTCAAGGGTGTCAATCTGAACGATGTCGGTGTCGGAGCGAACGATGGCCTGGTACTTCTTCAGGCCGATCAACTGGTTGGAGGTGACGGTCTGACGCATGTTCTTTGCCAGGGCTGCGGCGTCGTCGGCGTCCACGCTGAACACGATCGTCGTTCCGACGGTGCCGAGGGCCGCGTTTCTCACCGAGCCCATTTGCCCTCGGTACTGATGAGCCAGGGTAAGACCGACACTGTATTTGCGGGTATCGGAAATCAGCTTCTCTAGAGAATCGGTGGTGAACAGGTGTGCTTCGTCGCAGTGCACGTGGAACACGCGGCGTTTCTCGGGATCCACCTTACTTCGGCTGAGTGCCGCCATCCGAATCAGTGCTATCATCGCGCAGCCTATGAACCGCTGGACTTCCTCGGCAAGCCCCGCCAGGTTGAACAAAATGACCTGCCCGGTGTCCATAGCTTCACGAAAACTGAAGGAATTCGTCGGCTGGGAGAGCATGGTCGCGACGGGACCCATCAGGAGGATCTTGGAGAGCTTGTTCTTCGGGGGCCCCAGTTCCGACGCGGTGTAGTATGGGAACTCGTCCATCCAGAACCCGCGTTCGCTCGGTGTGGATACAACGTCCAGGATTCGATTTCGTAGGCGTTTGCTTTCGTTTGACTTGCGTAAAAGGGTCGCTACGTCTTGGAGCGTCGCGCCGGGCAGTTGGAGCATCGCGAGGAACGCGTGGCGAAGCAGGTGTTCGAGCCGATCGCCCCAATGCTTGACGCCGCTTTTGATCGCAGCCACAAGGTCTTCCGCCGTCTTCGAGAGGTCTTGACCTGCGATGGGCTCGAGCGGGTTCCATCCACACCTACAAGTACGACGAGGCCGTTCGCGACGGCGTGGTGCTGGACCTGCGCTATGAGGCCCGCGACATCGATCAGAACATCACCTCGCAGGCGAAGATCGATCAGTGGTTCGAGATCAAGACCAAGGGGCTGACGGACCTTGCCAAGGCGCAGGTCAAGCAGCGATGGGGCACGATGAAGAAAGTGCTCAGCGCGCAGGATCGGCTGCAAAAAATCGTCGCCGACATCCTGATGGACATGGAGACGCGGGACCGCCTCCAGAGCGGGCACGGAAACGCCATGCTGGTGTCCGGAAGCATCTACTCGGCATGCCGGTTTTTCGAGATGTTCCAAAAGGCCGGCTTGGGGGGCAAGTGCGCGATCATCACTTCGTACAAGCCGTCCCCGGCGGACATTAAGGGCGAGGAGACCGGCGAGGGGCTCACCGAGAAGCTGCGTCAGTACGACATCTACCGGAAGATGCTGGCCGCGCACTTCGACGAACCGGAGGACACGGCGGTCAACAAAGTCGAGCAGTTCGAGAAAGACGTCAAGAAACGGTTCATCGATGAGCCGGGGCAGATGAAGCTCTTGATCGTCGTCGACAAACTGCTGACCGGGTTCGACGCACCGGCGGCGACCTACCTCTACATAGACAAGCAGATGCACAACCACGGCCTGTTCCAGGCGATCTGCCGAGTCAACCGGCTCCACAGCGAGGACAAGGAGTACGGCTACATCATCGTGAGCGTTCGACGAAGCACATCTTGAGGCGTGGCGCCGCGGCGGGATGATCACCGTCGGAGGTGCTGCATGACTGATCGAGCGAGACATTGGCGAGGCGTGGTGGCCTCGTGGGAGACGAGCGGGCTAAGCCAGGCGGA
>JAJDDU010000477.1 GCA_029260155.1 Phycisphaerae bacterium
GCTGCCGCCGCCGCTGGGCGTGCCGATGAGCGTCGTGCGTGGCCGGTCCTTGAATGCGCCGAGGAGTATGTCGGTCGTGCTGAAACACCGCGCGTCTGCGAGGACTGCGACGGGCTTGTCGTAGTGGTAGTACCCCGGTGATTTTCGTGGAGAGAGCGTGAAGTAGTGCCAATCGCTAAAGCGGTCGCGTGGTACGCGCAATTCCGGCTTGAACGAGGCGGCGAAGCGCTTGATGGCCTCTCGCTCGGAGTCCGACCAATACTGCGAAGTGGTCGGAAATAGAAAGCGGCTGCCCAGGAATCCCTCGAGGCGGTTGGGGTCGCGATTCGGCGGGACACGGTACGCGGCGACGTTGGCGATAAGCGGCGGGGCGTTCGCTGCCAAGAAGTACGCGAACAGTGTGCGGATGGCTTCACGCGATCCGCCGGTGTTGCCGCGTACGTCGATGATGAGCGCATTGGTCTTGCGCAGGCTGCTCATGGCTTCTGAGAGTCCCGTCATGAATGCGGGATGGGCTTCCATGCGTGAGATTCGCAGGTATCCGACGTTGCCGGCGAGCTTCTTGTGATCGACCCACGCACCCATTGGGGGAAAGCTCGGGCTGGGTGACATTTTGAGGGGGAATCGGCGTGACTTAGAGCCGTCCCGCGTTTCCAGCTCGACGAGAAGCGAGCCACTGTTTGGCAGGTTCAGTTCACCGCGTACGAAGCCCGCGAACGCGGCGTACCGAACGTCCGTCGCCCGCGCGAACTGCGGGGATCCGTCGGCGACGAGTGTGCCGGCGGCTTCGAGCCAGCGGTCGATGGGTACGCCGTCTAGGCTTCGGATGAACGGGTGGTTTTCATCGAGTAAGTGTTTCGGGTTGGTGGCGTAGGCGGCGACGCGTCCGCCAACGTCGGCCATTGCAAAGGGAACGAAGCCGCCGGGCAGGAACTGTGCCCACGACACGAACTTGCTCTTGTTGATGTCCGACCAACGGTTCAGGCGGGTGTGTCCGTCGCCGAATAGGGCGAGGATCTTCATGAGTTGAACGCCGAACGCTCCGCGAGAGATGCCGTCCTTGGCACTGAGCCGGATGGTGTCGAGCGCAGCGCGATAGTCAAAGCCGACGCGATCGACGTAGGCAAAACGATTGGTCAAGTGCCATTCGAGATCGTCCAGATCCTCGGCCACTTGCTGGAATGTCAGCCGGTCCTCCGCCCAGGGCTGCGTTGTTTCGATCCGGTTGGTGAGGCGGACGAACGCGCCGTGCGGGGTGTCGCGATGTTTGCGTTGGACTCCCGGCGTGCCGATCATCCAGCCGCTCTCGTCGATGTCGCCGTACTTGGCGTCCATGATTGCCTTGCGGTTTCTTTCGGTGAGCTGGACGTTATTGAGCGTGACGGCTTCACCGCTGTTGAGGTCGCGAAGGGCGAGCGCGACGGTGTCGCCGGTGGGCTGTTTCATATCGCTGAAAACCTGGACGAAATGCTCGTCGAATCGGCTCTGCCACTTGTCGAAATGAAACGTGCGACAGTGGTCGAAGATGTCGCTGACGGGAATGCCGTTGACGGCGACGAGCTGAAACCACCGGCCTTGAACTTTGACTTCCGGCGTTACGTCTTTCCAGCGGATGAACTCGAAGGGCGAGCGTTTGGGAAAGTCTTCGGCACGAGCTGTTCCAGCGAAGCCAAATGCGAACGACCACAGAGTAACCACACAAAGCAAGAGAGTCGCAACCTCATGCTGAGCGCCCGAGAGGTTCTCGGGATGACGATTCGAGGCGATTCTCTTTCCGCGTGGTAACCTGTCCGTGGCTGTGAATGTAGTCATGGTATGCGTCGTCCTTCTCAGGCGTGCGTCAGTCGAGCAATTGGTAGTGGAAGTTTCGTTTGCGTGGTTGGAAGCCGGCCCCCGTGATCAGCGATCGAATCTCAGCCTCGGTGAGGCAGTAGGTTGTTCCGGCTGCGGAGACGACGTTTTCCTCCATCATGACCGATCCCATGTCGTTCGCGCCAAAGAACAGCGAAAGTTGGCCGATCTTAGGGCCTTGTGTCACCCAGCTGGACTGCACGTTGGGAATGTTATCGAGATACAGGCGGGCGATCGCCAGTGTTTTTAGATATTCGTTGGCGCCCGCGAGTACGAGGTGATTTCCGTCAGGCTCTCCGTCGTAGTCGGGCGGGAACTGCTTGATGCGGCCCAGCGGGGTGTCACCAGGTTGAAAGGTCCAGCAGATGAACGCGCTGAAGCCGCCGGTCTCGTCCTGCAATTCGCGAATAAGCCGCAAATGCTCAATGCGGTCGGGCAGGGTCTCGATGTGGCCGAACATCATGGTGATGCTCGTTTTCATGCCGATTCCATGGGCCTCGCGACAGACGTAGAGGTACTGGTCGGTGTTGGTCTTTCCGATCCCGATCTTGTCGCGGACGCGGTCGACGAGGATTTCCGCACCACCGCCGGGGATCGAGTCTAGTCCCGCATCCTGGAGGCGGCGCAGGACGTCGCGAGCCGGCATGTTGAAGATCTGCTCGAACGCGTAGATTTCGGGGGGGCTGAAGGCGTGCAGGTGGATGGTCGGGTATTCGCGTTTGAGGAAGCGCATCAGATCGAGATACCATTCGAACGGCAGCATCTCTGCCGGCGCCAAGCCCCCTTGCATGAGAAGCTGTGTGCCGCCGATGGCGATGAGTTCGTCGACCTTGGCCGCGATCTGTTCGAGGGACAGGACGTAGCCTGCGGGCAGATCTTTTCTGCCGGAGTCCGTGCCTTCGGGGTCGGCTTTGAAGTTGCAGAAAATACACTTTGCGGTGCAGTAGTTCGCGTAGTTGATGTTGCGATCGACGACGTATGTTCGGTGTTGTTCCGGATGAAGGCGCAGGGCGACGTCGTGCGCCCTAGCCCCCAATTCGTTGATGGGCAGTTCGCGGTACATGGCCAGCGCGTCGGCGTCGGAGATGCGCGACGGCGTCGTGGTTTGGATTGTAGAATCGACTTGCGTCATGCGAGTGTGGGCTCCTCCAAGCGGTCAAGCAGGTTGTGACGCCGTACAAAGTCGAAAAATCGCTGCATCCCCGCGCGGTGCGACTCGCTGAGTGTGTAGCTCAGATGTTCTGCAAGGTAACTCCTGGCGAGGGCGATGGGCCAGCCGATTCGCGGGGCGTGTTGTTCGGCCAACTGGGTGGCCATGTTCACGCCTGCGTCGCGTGCGGACGCGAGAATCGGTGCGATCGAATCGTCGAGTTGTGCGTGTCGTCTCGCCCAGACGGCGAAGACAAAAGGCAAGCCGGTGAGTGATTTCCATGTCGCACCGAGGTCGACCTGCGTGGAGAACGCGTCGAGCCCGATGGGTGGGTTGATGACCTTGTCCCCGATGAGCAGGATGGCCTCGCCTCCTTCGAGAGTGTCAGCGGATGTCACTCCGGCGCGGAACGGTTCCAGCTTGAGCTCCCGGCCGAACTTCTCACGCCAGATCACGGAGGCGAGTGCGATCGAGGTGTGCGAGTCGCAATCGGCGAACAGGGTGTGTACCTCGCTGGGATCGACGCGCGAGAACACGCGGACGGTGAGGGTCGCTCCGTCGGACCCGATGCAAGCGTCGGACACAACGTGCCAATCGCGGTTGTTGCGTATTAGGTCGATGACCGGAACGAGGGCTACATCCAGCTCGCCGCGGTCCAGCATTTCGGGGAGCTTGGCGGGCACTGCGCGAACGAGCTCGATCTCGGGGTTGACGGCCAAGCCCTCAATGAGCGGCAAGGCGTTGAGAAACGAGACCGCCCCTACGCGGATGCGCTTGACGGCGCCTGTGGACTGGGTTGACATATCGAATGTGACTCCCCGGCTAAGTTCGAGCGACACCCGCCCGTTTGCGATCAAGACGGGATTATAGGCATGCCGGGGCGGTCGGCAAACCTCCCGGTGTTTTCAACCGTTTTGAAATCGTTGACGATTGGGCGGCGAGTTCATAGTCTGCCGCCGATGAATCTACAAGATGCACGTCGACGGAGCTTGGTCAGTGTGAGCGGTCTTTTGCTCGTGTTGCTGATCGGCTGTTCCCAGAAGGTGACCAGATTTGACGTCGTGGACTATGCGGCTTCGGGGGAGTCCCAGCGGTATGTGCAGACCTTCGACGAGTGCTACTTCTGTGCCGACGCACACGACAACGTCGACATCGTAGCCCGGGTGTCGACGACCAACGATGACGGTGTTCCGACGACGCAGGTCGTGCACCTGCGTACATTCTGGATCACCCGGCCTGGGACGACCAATGCGGAGCGATCGATGATCAACGCGACGGTCGGCTACTTGATCGTCGGCGGCGCGACTGGCGCGACCTTTGAGGGCAGCGGGTTTCTGACCTTCCACGTGAACCGCAAGGGCGACCGGATGACGGGTGAACTGGAGCGTTCAATGCTAACGCCGCAGCGGCGGTTGGGCGCGGCTGACCGGTTGTTCGAACGGGCTGAGCTGAGCGGGACGTTTGCAGCGACGCGGAACAAAGCCCGCGTCGTCGAGATGACACACGACCTGCGTCGTCGGTTTGGGCCTATGCCGGATTATGATCCGTCGTCGCGCATTCCCGACGTTCGGTGAGTGTCACTTGCCGATGTCGTGCGTATCGATGTCGAGTGGCACATGGTGATGTTCGGACGGCGACTTGTCGCCCAGAATCTTCACCGCGCAGAAAATCGTCAGGCTGCACACGAGGAGGATGCTCAACGTCATGACCACCAAGCCGCCCGGTTCGAGACTGACGGGCGTTGCATCGCTCTGAGCGAACACAGACAGTATCAACATCCTTATGCCTCCAAACGCACGCCGTCCGCTTCCGCAGCGGCAATGCTCCGGCCGATTCGATTGCGACACGCGATATCGGCAAGCACGAGCAACAGTCCGTAGAAAAGAGCCAGCCCGATGAAGACCCACCGCGCCGCGTTCGCGTCGGCCTCCGCTGTGGCCCGCGCTGCGTCGGCTTCTACCGCGTGCGGTGCGAGCCACTCCGGCAGCGTGTCCGGATCGGCGTCCGCACCGAGAAGCGCTTCGACGCGTGCCTCGGCCTGCTCATCGCCGAGCTCCTCCTCTGCAAAATGCGCTGCAATGATCGGCTCGTAGACCCCGCGGGCTGCTTCGGCGCCCTGAAACGCGGGGCGCATGCCGTCGATATAGCTCGGAGCGTTTGTAAAGGCCCACGCGCCCAGGACGACAATCAGGAACGTCGGCGTCACGTACCGCAGGACAAATGGCATGAACCTGGGCATCTTCACCTCCGCGCCGCGATTTGCCTCCCGACAGCCACGCTCAGCCCCGATTACCCAGCCGAACAGAAGCACCTGCGCCGTGGCGGCAATGATCATCGTGAAGTTGCACCAGAAGTCCGTGTGGTCCAGCCCGACCAATCCGTGCGTAAAGTACATCGGCACGTTCGCGCCGATGGCCGTGATGACCCCAAGGAGCAGCACGCTCGCGGCGCGCCTCAATCCGAACCCGTCTTCGAGGAAGGCGATCGCCGGCTGAAGCATGCTCAGAGACGAAGTCACCGCAGCAAGAAACAGGAGTCCGAACCACATCCCCCCGAAGAAACTTCCACCCGGCATAAAGTGCATGATGGCCGGGAGCGTGACGAACCCCAGCCCAAACGTGCCACCCGTCGCATTCTCGGCGCCGAGGAACAGAAATGCGGTCGGCACGACAATCATGCCGCCGAGCACGACCTCGCAGAACTCGTTTGTGCTCGATGCACTCAGGGACGTGAGTACCACGTCGTCGTCCTTCCGAAGGTAGCTCGAATAGCACAGGATCAAACCGAAACCGACGCTCAGCGTGAAGAAGATCTGCCCGGCCGCCGACAGCCATACTTGCGGGTCCGCAAGCGACTCCCATTTTGGATTCCACATGAATCCCAGCCCGGACGAGATACCGTCGAGAGTCAGCACCTTAACCAGAATGATAACCGCGCAGAGCAGGAGCATCGGCATGGCGATTTTGCAGAAGGTCTCGATTCCCCGCGTCACGCCCTTGTAGATGATGACGAAGTTCACTGCGAAGCAGATGAGCACCATCCACAGCATGTTGCCGTTGCGGAACACGTCGCCGTTCTTCGCCATCCCGACCGACTCCCCGAAGTACGCGCCGGACGCGCCCACGATGGCCTGAACGTCAGTCGTCTCGGGAGCCGCCTCGAAGAGCGCCGTACCGAATAGCTCGCTGAACCCCCCGCTGAAAAAGTGTACGGCGTATTGCAAGCACCACGCCTCGACGAACACATAGTACATGTACACGACGACGGGAATGAACACTGTCAGCGCGCCGATGCCCTTCGCCGGTCCGCGCCGCCAAAGCGCGTACATCACGCCCGGACCGTTGTTTTGCCCGTACCTTCCCCCCAGCCGGCCCATCGTCCACTCGCACCAGCAGATCGGAATCCCGAGAACCAGAAAACTCACGATGTATGGGATCATGAAGGCGCCGCCGCCATTGTTGACGGCTTGGCCTGGGAATCGCAGGAAGTTTCCGAGTCCGACGGCGGAGCCTGCCACGGCGAGGATGACGCCGAACTTGGATCCCCAGTGTTCGCGTTTGGGCGTGCCTTCGAGGGATGGTACTTCGCTCATTTGAGCATCCGAGTTTATGTAGCTGTCGTGTCCCGAACCGCTGCCGCGTTCGACGCGGGAAGGTGGAACACCATAACCGACACCTGCGAGGGGATTCAAGCGCAAAGTAGCGTGCGGATTCCTGATGATGTCCGTCATTTCGAGCGAACCGCGGAAATCGGCCATTATCATGTTGACAGCAAGACTCTTCGCTGCGCTCAATGGTCCCGGCACACTCGCGCACGTCGTCGTGTTGCAGAACTGCCTGCATCTACTACAATCCCCGCCGACCTAATTCCGGAAGCCACTGACCACGGAGCGCATGATGTTAGTCGCGACAGCCCTTGGCGATTTCGCCGCTGCATTTGTAGGCCTTGTCTGGTCCAATCCCTTATTTCTCCTTCTGGTTGGCTGCGGATTGATCTTTACAATCGCGACGAAATTCGCCCAGTGGCGTGTGTTGACGCATGGGTTGGCATGCGTTCGGGGCAAGTACGACGATCCCAAGGACCCCGGAGCTATCACGCACTTTCAAGCGCTGTGCGCTGCCCTTTCCGCGACGGTGGGCCTGGGGAACATCGCCGGAGTTGCGGTGGCGGTGTCTCTTGGTGGGCCTGGTGCGGTCTTTTGGATGTGGGTGATCGGGTTCTTCGGCATGGCGCTGAAATTCGCCGAATGCTCATTGGCGGTGATGTATCGCGACGTGCGCGACGTTCCAGATCCCAGCGCTCCCGCACTCATGGAAGCCGACGCAGAATCGAGGACACTCGAATACAAGGGCGAACGGCCACCCAACGCCGGAGCGAAAGAGCGTGCCCGCGGTGAAGTGCGTGGCGGGCCCATGTGGTACATGCAGAAGGGCCTGGTCGAGCCGATGCGGCAAAGAGGCAACGTCGCGTGGATTCTGTTCAAGGGGCTCGCGGTTCTGTTCGCGGTTGCGACGATGCTCAACAGTTTCGGCGGCGGCAACATGTTCCAGGGTTGGAACGTGAGCGACGTGCTAAGTCGCAATTTCGGCGTCGAGCGATACGTCGCAGCCACCGTCGTGTCCATTTTGGTCGCGATGGTCATCATCGGCGGGATCAAGCGAATCGGGCAAGTGGCCAGCAAGCTCGTGCCGATCATGTGCGTGGCCTATGTGTTGGGCGCGGGATACGTCATCATTACCCACGCGACCGAGATACCGTATTACCTGAAGCTGATCGTGACGTCGGCATTCAAGTCGACAAACGCCGAAGGCTCGTTCGTCGGCGTGAGTTTCTGGGTGGCATTCAGTTGGGGCTTGCGTCGGGCGTGCTTCAGCAACGAAGCGGGCGAGGGTTCGGCTGCGATTGCCCACGCTGCCGCGAAAACCGATGAGCCGATACGCGAAGGCGTGGTCGCTGGAATGGGCCCTTTCATCGACACGCTGATCATCTGCACGATGAGCGCGCTGGTGTTGTTAATGACCGGCGCGTGGAACAGGCCGCAACTCGGCACCGTCGAATCCGTCGAAGAGACGCGTATCACCATCACGACCAATCAGGGCATCGACGAGAAATTCGCGTCCGCCTATGCGCACGACATCGCCAACGGAACCAAGGTGTCCATCCACATCGAGCGCCCCGCACCTTTCGCAACGAGCGTCGATGACAAGACCGTCGAACTCGCTATGGCTGTCGTCGACACGCGTCGCAGCCACGCGAATGGCTGGTCCGGTCTTGACACGATTGTGGTGGACACCGGCGAATTGAACGAAGACGGCAAGGAGAATGCGGCCAGGATCGAGGCCGGAATGCCCGTGCATCTCGCCGTCGAAGGCGCGGAGGTGATGCGTTTCGCTTTCGACAGCGGTTTCTCGGGGATGGGCAAGTGGATCATCACGATTGGCGTGTGTCTGTTCGCCTTCAGTACGATGATCAGCTGGTCTTACTACGGCGAGAAGGGGGCGGAGTACCTGTTCGGACCACAAGCGATATTGCCGTACAAGTTCGTGTTCGTCGTGTTTGTCTTTTTGGGGATGGTGCTGGAGAAGTTTGCGACGGTCTACGACTTCTCGGACGGCACTACCGGCCTGATGGTATTGTGCAACCTCCCCGCGATTCTCATCCTGATGCCCAAGCTGCTCAAGGCCGGTAAGAGCTACTTCCGACGTCTGGATTCGGGCGAAATTCGACCGTTCCGTTGAGGCCTCGTTGGCGCCATAGGGTCAACCCGTTAACTTGAGCAGTCATGATGCAACAACATTGTCTCGACAACATCGTCGTCCGTGGGATCCGCCATCGAGCGGGCTTCGCTGCGCTTGCAGCCATTCTTGCTTGCGGGGCCGCCTGTCGGGAAGAATCGCCGCCGGAGCGATTCGACCGCAACCTCGGCACGGCGGAGCGACCGCTGCTGCCGACGGCGAAACCGTCTTTTGATGAGTCCCTGTACAAGGATCGGGCGGACGGTATCGAGCCACTTGCGGAGCAGGAGGACACAGGTTCGCCCGATGCGCAGGAGGAATCGCACGAGGCGGATCTTGAGTTGATCGCGGAACTGATCGACGCGGTGCGTACGGCGAATCGTGAGAAGGATTTCGAGGGACTGTCCGAGTTGCTCGTCGAGCGCCAACGTGACGTGATGACGGGGGCGGCGGCAGCGCTGACAGATGCGGCGACGGCGGCGGAGTCGTTCATCGCGGCGGTCGAACCGATTGATCCTCAGCCCGTGTTCGCGGCGATGATGCTCCCGGCGCTCCGTGCCGAGCTTGAGTTTCCCGTTCGTGTCGAGGATGTGACGTTCGACTCTGATACCGAAGCTTCTGCACCGCTTGCCAACGCGACGATTGGTTTTGAGAAGGTCGGTGAGGAGTGGTTCGTCTCGACGGACGATTTGGAAGAGACGGCGGAGGAGGAGAGTCGGCAGGCCGGGTTGGCCAAGCAGGCGCTTGAGGACGCGACGCAGGTCGTCGGTGATACCGCTTTGTCGGCCGCCGACCGGGATGCACAAGTCATGGTGATTTTTCAAAAACTGGCGGCGGCCATCGCGAGTCCTCCTGACTAATCGGGCGCGGATGAACGGATGGATTCTCAGCCGCTCGAGGCCCACAGCATCTCGGAGATTCACCTTTACCTCGCGGTGACGGCGTGCGATGCGTGCGGGGGCGGGCCGCTCGAATGTGGACCGGAAACGAGGCCCGCATCCGATGGCTTCCTGTCACTCATGCAATGTGCCTCGTGTGGGCACAAACGTCAGTTCGCGTTCACGCTTCCCGCCGGCGAGCAATTGCGCGATCGCGACGCGCTCTACCCAACCATTAGCCTGCACGACGAACCTTCGAAGATCATCGACGTCGGTCAGTGGATCACCCTTTTCCGGGTAAGGCTAGAGGCTTCCGGCAGAGAAGATAGCAAGATCGAATCACGGCGGTTGGGATTGGAGGCGGCGCAATGCCTCGAAGAAGCGATCAAGTTCTACGACGACAACGAGCTGCCGCCGGATGAGGCGGTCTTCTGCGACTCGACGCGAACGCGCCTGCGCGAACACCCCGAGCAGTTCGCCAGGCAACGGCTGGTCGACATGCGCGCGAAGTTGCCCGCACTCTCGCGGGATACCGGGTCGCCCCAACGAAAACGCCCTTGGTGGCGATTCTGGAGTCGGTGACGGGAGCCCGCTCGTTGACGTGCGGTCGGACAGACCGGTACACTTCCCTCGGCGCGGAGTCGCGCCGATTCGGCCAGCTACAAGATGAGCGTAAAGAACACAACACTGGAACAGCTTTCCGAACTCCTCGGCGCACACGGGTTTGCCAACGTGATCGACGGGGACGGCACTGTAGGTATCCACGCTGCCAACACCCTTGAGGACGCAGGTGAAGGTGACATCAGCTTCCTGGCCAATCCGCGCTACACCAAGCTCCTGGGTGAGACGAAAGCGTCCGCCGTCATCGTCAAGCCGCAGGACGACGTTCCGAACGGTCTTGCGACGCTGCGTTGTTCGGACCCGTACGGCGCCATCACCGCGACGATTATCCACCTTTACGGCGACCGCGACCATCCCGAATGGGGGATTCACGAGCGTTCCACGATCGCGGAATCGGCCCGAATCGGCAGCGGCGCCAACATCGGTCCGCACGTCGCCATCGGAAGTGGCGCGCTGATTGGCGAGAACGCTACGATTTACCCAGGCTGCTACGTGGGCGATGGCGTCGTGATAGGCGACAATGTGACATTGTTTCCAAACGTCGTGCTCTATGACGGCACGCAGGTTGGCCACCGAGTGTCAATCCATGCGGGCACCGTGGTCGGTCAGGACGGGTTGGGATACGCACCGGTCGACGGCAAGTGGTTGAAGATTCCGCAGGTAGGCCGGACCGTGATTGAAGACGATGTTGAGCTTGGTGCCTGCTGCGCATTGGATCGCGCTACGCTCGGCGAAACGCGCATCGGCCGCGGAACGAAATTCAGCGACATGGTGGTCATCGGACACGGAACCAAGGTCGGCGAACACTGCATGTTCGTTGCCCAAGTCGGGGTGGCTGGCTCTACCAAGATTGGCCATCACGTCACGCTCGCCGGCCAAGTCGGCATCAGTGGGCATCTGACCATTGGCGACAATGTCCGCGTCGGGGCCAAGAGCGGCGTCCACTCGAACATCGATGCCGGTGCGGAGTATATGGGTTCGCCGGCAGTCGAGTCGTCCGCATTTAAGCGGCAAGCGTCGGTGGTGCATCGTTTGCCGCAACTCAAGAAGCGCGTACGCGATTTGGAGACCGAGGTGGCCGAATTGAGATTGTGCCTAGAAGAGCATGTCAAACGCGGCGAATAGTTCGATCGGTATCATCGCCGGCGCCGGGCGGTTTCCGTTCATGGTTGCCGAGGGCGCCAAGCGCGCCGGATGCCGCGTTGTCGTGGTCGGGCTGCGCGGCTTGGCTGATCCCGCATTGCGCGAGACGGCGGACACGTTTCATTGGGCGGGACTCGCCCGCATGGGGCGATGGGTCAGCGTCTTTCACCGTGCACGCGTCAACCGGGCGATCATGGCGGGGTACGTGAACAAGCACGTTATGTACGGGCGGTTCAGGCTGCTCAAGCTCCTGCCCGATTGGATGAGCTTCAAGCTCTGGTTCTATCAACTGCGTGACAAACGAAACGACACCGTGCTCGGCGCAGTAGCGGACGTGCTCTGTGCAAAGGGCATCGATCTCGAAGACGCCACTCAGTATTGCGCTGACGCCTTCGCGCCCGAGGGCGTTCTCAGTGGCCCGCAACCGTCGCCGCAACTGGAAAAGGACGTCGAATTCGGCTGGCGTATCGCCAAGGAACTCGGCCGGCTGGACATCGGCCAAGCCATCGCGGTGAAGGAGACCGAGGTCATCGCGGTCGAAGCCATCGAGGGAACCGACTGCATGATCGAACGCGCCGGCAGCCTCTGCAAGCGAGGCGGCTGGACGCTCATCAAGGTCGCAAAGCCGAATCAGGACATGCGTTTCGACATCCCAACGGTCGGCCCGGAGACAATTGAAAACCTCCACCGCCACGGAGCGAAAGCACTGGCCATCGAGGCGGGCAGGACCATCATCGTCGACCGCGAAAATATGCTCGAAGCGGCCGCCCGTCACGGCATCACAGTCGTCGCTAGATGAGATGAATGAGAGTCGGGCCTTGCGACCGTTCCCGCGATCGTGAGATTCGCCTTGGCGATCAGTTTGGTGTTCGCACCCCCCAAAGCGAGGACCATTAAGTCTGATCGTGGTTTCGCGTGCGCATTCGTCGTGCTCCATCCCCCGCGCATGGAGGATTGACTGGCTGTACGAAGCGTTGCTTTGCAGTGTTGCCGTACGTTAATCGTGCTCTTCCGTTACCGGAGTTCTGATGCCGGAAACACCAGCTGAAACAGCAGCATTTCGCACAACTCGGCAACCGGTGGATCCCGCGAGCCCATGACCGGCATGCGTACCCAAACGTGCGAGTCCACGCCAAACACCCGCAAGGTAGGAGTGGTATGGGTCCGCCGAGCGGAGTTGGGCCGGATCACGTTTCGATGTTGAGAGGCCACTGATGATCCTGCTTCCAATTAGGGTCGAGCTGATGGATGAACGCCTGCAGCGCCTGACGGTAGTTGATCAATGCGCTGTTGCGGGGTTCATCCGGGCCGCCCGGGAAGAACAGGTCGGCGTCCAAACCGCCGGTAGGGATAAACGGCGTGTAGGGTGGTGAGAAAACGAAGATGAACAGGAATCTGATCATCTCGCCGATCGTTCCGGTATTGGGCAAGTACGCATGGAGTGCGCGCGTGTCAATCTCCGTGCCCGGTGCGGGGATCGTGCTGTCCTGCAGGCAGGGGGGGAAGTTGGCCACGAA
>JAJDDU010000478.1 GCA_029260155.1 Phycisphaerae bacterium
GGCACGTCTGGGCCGTTGCCGCGATCGGCGATGCACTCGGCGAAGAAGTAGAAGTCGTCGACATCCACGACGCCCGACGAGTCCCAGTCGCCGGAATGGTCCTGCGGTATCTCTCCGTAACGGATGTAGTCCCACGCGATGAGGTTTTCCAGAAAGCCGGACTTGCTGCGCCATTTGATGTTGTTCGAAACGTGCGTCGGATAAGCCCCCTCGGGCACGCCGGAGTCCACCACGACGCCGTCGATATACCAGACGTACAACTCCGCGCCGTAGAGTTCCAAGCGGTGCGTATGCGCAACGTCGGGGTCAATTTCCACGAAGATGATCGGCAGCGCGTTGTCGCGAATCAAGCGCGCGAGATCACGCGCGACCACGAAATGCCACTTGACACCTGTGAACCCGCCCAGAACCACTCCCGATGGAGCACCCCAGATTATCTCAGAGTTGTCCCCGTCTGCGAGAACCGTCCATTCAAGAAAGAACGTGTCCGCCCCAATGTACTCGTTGAGATCTCGCGTGTAATCAGTCTGCTGGCCACCAGGCGGGGGGTTACCTTCACACAGACCGACGTGCTCGATCAAGCGCCCGTTTTCGATCGACCGTTCAGCGTCACAGACAATCTGTATGACTTCCCAACCGGAATCCTCAGGAAGGGAGTCGCACTCGTATGAAAACGCTTCCGCGCGCGCGAGGGCCGCCGACACAAGGATCAGGCAGAACGCTCTGTAACCACTGACCATCTTATGCCTCCCGGCTCGCCGGGATGGAACTTGAAACGGATGCATGATTGAACGTTCAACATGCTCCTTGATTCTAACCCAGAAACGGAGAAAAACCAATGAATTCTCAACGTAACATCACTCGTACGCTCCTCGTGAGCGCCATTTTCACTCTGGCGGGAAGCGTCCCGAACTCCGCTCGTGCGGCCACGCGCGTCCTCAACCCCGGAAATGGTCCAGACATCATCGTCGACTGGAACGATCAGGCCGATCCCATACTGGATTTTGACTTCGAGGTTGATTTCGCCTGCCCCACGTGCGAACTGAACCCAAACGTCCGACTGGTTGTCGGCAATAGCGGCTGGACGATCGCATCGGAGCTGGTCGAGGATCTGGTGCCGACGATCGGCGATATCGGGGTGATCGACTGCCCCTTTCCGGACAACTTCGGCGTCAGCCTGGGAAATGCCTCGACACCCGGCGCGCGTAACGTGTTGGCCATCAACCTCAAACCGTCCAACGCGGCGAACTCCTCCGTGCTCTCGACCAGTTGGATTTCCGGCGACCTCGCCGGCTCGTTGGTCGTGCAAAAGAGCACCGGCGGCGCGGGCGGAGACTGCCTCTTTCGTATCGGTGGCGACGCGGAGGGCAAGATCATCGTGCCGGACGTCAATGAACTGGTCATTGATGGAACCCTCTCCGGCGGGGTTGTCGCCGACCGCATCGTCGCGGACCGTGGCATTGAGGTCCGAGGTGATTTAACCGGCAGCATTTCGGTGGGACTGATCGAAGAGTCTGCATCGCTCGTGGTGTGGAACGACGTTACCAGCAAAGCCGAGATTACGATCTCGGACATGGAGAGCGGCGTTGCTGACTATCGCCCGGGTATGCGATCATCTAGGTGATCCGCGTTCCGCGTCAGCACGGCGCCGCTCCTCGGGGAGGGCGACGCCCCATCCTCCCCGGAGTACACGGTGCCTACAGAACGCGATTTGTGGGATCCCCCAGGGAGAAGGAACCCGGCGCGTCGCCGCTGTCAATCTGGCATGCAACAAGCGTATCCGTCGCTTCCTCTGCCAAGCTGGCAGAATCACACAGGCGTCACGCCGAACCAGAGCGAGACGTAACAGCAATTCGCACAGGCACTTACGGCCACACTGGCTGAGAAAAAGTTCTGGCGCCCCCTTTGCCTGAGTATCAATCAAAACCGGTCCGGCCGGTGCGCGCCGGTTGTTTGCCAAGACGGCGGCACCAACGCGGGTAGGGCATTCTTGGCAGCCCGCGTGGACGGAAATTTGGCC
The DNA here is from genome assembly GCA_029260155.1 of Phycisphaerae bacterium. Taxonomy (GTDB): domain Bacteria; phylum Planctomycetota; class Phycisphaerae; order UBA1845; family UBA1845; genus OFTM285. Next base: position 2,021 of record JAJDDU010000478.1, read on the forward strand.
CAGATATTAAGGAGAGCATCTTCGATGGCGGTCAAGCAAGTCACTTATCAGGAAGAAGCCCGCGAAGCGCTGTGGCGAGGCGTTGAGAAACTAGCCTCAGCCGTAAAAGCCACGCTCGGCCCGCGCGGTCGAAACGCGATCATCGACAAGGGCTGGGGAGCCCCCACCATCACCAAGGACGGCGTCACCGTCGCCGAGGAAGTCGACCTCGAGGACAAGTACGAAAACATGGGGGCCCAACTCGTCAAGGAGGCGGCCAGCAAAACCAGCTCCGTCGCCGGCGACGGCACCACCACTGCGACCGTGCTCGCTGAGGCAATCTTCAAGGCCGGGCTGAGAAACCTGGCGGCCGGAGCGAATGCCAACGAAATGAACCGGGGCATCGAAAAAGCGGTCACCAAGGTGATCGAGAAGCTTCACGAGATGTCGCGACCGGTCAAGAGCGACAACCGCGACGACATCGTCAACATCGGCACGATTTCCGCGAACAATGACCGTTCCATCGGCGAGACCTTGGCTGACTGCTTTTCGCGCGTCGGCAAGGACGGCGTGATTACCGTCGGCGAAGGCAAGACGGCCGAAACCGAGATCGAGGTCGTCGAGGGCATGCAGTTCGACCGTGGATTCCTCTCGCCGCACTTCGTGACCGACCAGGACACCATGGAAGTTGCCCTGGACAAGTGTTTCGTCCTCATCCACGAAGAGAAGATCAGCAGTGCGAAGAAGCTCGTCCCGCTGCTCGAAAAAGTTGCCAAGGCAAAACGCCCGCTGCTCATCATCGCCGAAGACATCGACGGCGAGGCGCTGCCCACACTGGTGGTCAACAAGCTGCGCGGCATCCTTCAGATCTGTGCGGTCAAAGCCCCCGGCTATGGTGATCGTCGCAAGGCCATGCTCGAAGACATTGCCGTCCTCACCGGCGGCAAGGCCATCATGAAGGACATCGGCGTCGACATCGAGAGCATCGGCATCAGCGACCTCGGCCAGGCCAAGAAGATCCGCGTCAGCGCTGACAACACCACGGTCATCGAAGGCGCCGGCGCCACCAAGGACATTCAGGGTCGCATCACGCAGGTCCGCGACGAAATCGGAAACTGCACCAGCGACTACGATCGCGAGAAGCTTGAGGAGCGTTTGGCCAAGCTCGCCGGCGGGGTCGCTCAGATCAACGTTGGAGCCTCAACCGAAACCGAAATGAAAGAGAAGAAGGCCCGCATCGAAGACGCACTGCACGCGACGCGCGCAGCCGTCCAAGAGGGCGTGGTTGTCGGCGGGGGCGTGGCGCTGTTGCGTTGCGTTTCCGCGTTGGACAACTTCCGATGCAAGAGCGACGACGAGAAGACCGGCGTGAACATTGTGCGTAACGCACTGCAGGCGCCGATCCGCGCCATCGCGACCAACGCGGGCGCCCAGCCCGGCGTCGTCGTGCATGCGGTCGAGGCCAAGAGCGGCTCTTTCGGCTTCAACGCGGCCACCTTGGAATACACCGATCTGGTCAAGAATGGTGTCATCGATCCGACCAAGGTCGTGCGAACCGCCCTCCAAAACGGCAGCAGCGTTGCCCGCATTCTGCTCAGCACCGACTGCATCGTCACCGATAAGCCCGCCGAAGATGATGACGCAGACGGCATGCCCGGCGGCGAAGACATGGACATGATGTAAGCACGCCCGACGCGTGAAGAACGAATACAAGAAAACGCACTAGCGAATTGGAGACATAAAGACCATGGCAACTGCCACCGCAACCAGAAAAGCCAAGAAGAACACCAAAGTCAGTTTCAGCCCGATCGACGATCGAATCCTCATCCGCCAGTCGGACGCCGAGGACAAGACCGCCGGCGGCATCATCCTCCCCGACTCGGCCCAGGAAAAACCGCAATCCGGAACCGTCATCGCGGTCGGGCCTGGGAAGATGCTCGACAGTGGGGTACGTGGCGAGCTCAGCGTCAACGTCGGAGACGTAGTGTTCTACGGCAAGTACGCCGGAACGGATATCGAGTTGGACGACGAGAGTTACATCATCGTCCGTGAGAATGACGTTCTAGCGATCGTCGAGTAACACGGTTCACCGAGGAGTTGCATAATGTCAAAGCAGATGATGTATGGAAGCGACGCGCAGCAATGCGTGCTCGAAGGGCTCACGAAGCTCGCCGACGCCGTTAAGGTAACGCTCGGCCCGGTCGGTCAGAACGTGTTGCTGCAGAAGTCGTTCGGCGCCCCGCGCGTCACCAAGGACGGCGTCTCCGTCAGCAAGGAAATCGAGCTGCCCAACCCGTTCGAAAACATGGGCGCCAAGATGATCAACGAAGTGGCCTCCAAGACCAGCGATATGGTCGGCGACGGCACGACGACCGCTACCGTCCTGGCTGAGGCGATCTTCCGCGAAGGGCTCAAGCTGGTCGCCGTCGGCGCCAGTGCGATTTCGGTCAAGCGTGGCATCGACGCAGCGGTTGAGATCGTTGTGAAGTCGATCGCCAAGCAGTCCGTCGAGGTCCGCAACAACGGCGACCTCGCCAAGATCGGCACCATCAGCGCCAACGGCGACGCCGAAGTCGGCAAGCTGCTGGCGAGCGCGCTGGCCGACGTCGGTGCGGAAGGTGTCGTCGAGATCGAAGAGGGCAAGAGCTTGGAGACGGAGAAGGAAGTCGTCGACGGCATGCAGTTCGACAAGGGATATACCTCCCCGTACTTCATGACCGACCCCGGCTCGCTCGAATGCTCCCTCATCGACCCCCTGATCCTCATCTACGAGAAAAAGGTGTCAGGCCTGCGGGAGTTCGTGCCTCTGCTTGAGGCTGTCTCGACGGCCGGCAAGCCGATTTTGGTCATCGCCGAAGACGTCGAGGGCGAAGCGCTCGCAGCCATGGTGGTGAATAAATTGCGCGGTGTTCTGACCTGTGCCGCCGTCAAGGCGCCCGGCTTCGGTGATCGTCGCAAGGCCATGCTCCAAGACATCGCCACGCTCACCGGCGGAAAGCTCATCAGCGAGGATCTCGGCATCAAGCTCGAAAACGTCACCGTCGCCGAGCTCGGGAAAGCCAAGAAAGTTGTCATCACCAAGGACAACACCACGATCATCAACGGCGGCGGCAAGAAGGCCGACGTGCAGGCCCGCTGCGATCAGATCAGAAAGCAGATGGAAGCCAGCACCAGCGACTATGATCGCGAAAAGATGCAGGAGCGTCTCGCCAAGCTCACCGGAGGCGTAGCCGTCATTCGTGTCGGCGGCGGGTCTGAGATGGAAGTCAAAGAGCGCAAGGATCTCGTCGACGACGCGTTCCACGCGACCAAGGCTGCCCGTGAAGAGGGCATCGTCCCCGGTGGCGGTGTGGCGCTTTTGCGGTCCATCGCCGCAGTCGACAAGGGTCGCGCCAACGTCACGGGCGATGAGAAAATCGGCTTCGATATCATCAGCAAGGTGCTGCGTGCCCCGGCACGTCAGATCTTCGACAACGCCGGCCACGAGGGCGAGGTCATCGTCGAACAAATCCTCGCCAAGCGCGGAAACGCCGGGTTCGATGCACGCAAGTCGGTGTTCGTCGACATGCTCGAAGCGGGCATCGTCGACCCTGCCAAGGTCACCCGCATCGCCCTGCAAAGTGCGGCAAGCGTCGCGGGCCTGATGCTCACCACGCAGGTGCTGCTCACCGACATTGGCGACAAGGATAAGGACCAGCGGATCGCTCACACGATCCGATAGTCTCAGATAGCGTAGAAGCTACGGGGTGGCCCATGGCACTTGCCGTGGGCCATCCCTCATCTGTACGACGAACAGTGTTGCACAGGGTGTGATGGCGACCAACCGCGACTACTACGAAGTGCTTGGCGTCGAGCGGGACGCTTCACCCGACGTGGTGAAGAAGTCCTATCGAAAACTCGCGCTCAAGTTTCATCCCGATCGCAACCAGGGTGACGCCGGGGCCGAAAGCCGTTTCAAAGAGGCGGCCGAGGCCTACGAGGTGCTGTCCGATCCCGAGAAACGACAGCGCTACGACCGTTACGGCCACGCCGGCGTCAACGGTGCAGGCGTCCATGATTTCTCCAACATGGGCGCCGATGACATCTTCTCGATGTTCGGCGACCTGTTCGGTGGCGCGTTCGGCGGTGGCCGCAGTCGCCGCCGCGGAGCGGATCTGCAAACGCGCATAGAGATCACACTCGAAGAAGCCGCCGTCGGCGCCGAGCGCGAAATCAACTATCAACGAAACGACTTCTGTGACACCTGCGCGGGCACCGGTGCGGCACCCGGCAGCAAGAAACAAAACTGCCCCACCTGCGGTGGATACGGACAAGTCGAGCAGGCTGCCGGCTTCGGATCCATCTTCGGACGTGTCGTCACCACCTGCCCCGCATGCCACGGACAGGGCGCCGTCGTCGTCTCGCCCTGCAAGAACTGTCGCGGGACAGGCCGCTCGCCAAGGGAACGCGCTGTCTCAGTCAAAGTGCCGGCCGGGATCCACGACGGCCAAGCCATACGCGTACGCGGCGAGGGCGAACCCGGCGAAAACAACTCGTCACGCGGCGATCTGCACTGCTACGTCACCGTCAAACCACACGAATTCCTCGAGCGACACGACAACGACCTCGTCTGTCGCGTGCCCATTACCTTCACGCAAGCGGCGCTCGGAGCAAAGATCGACGTGCCCACACTGACCGGAAAAGCCGAGGTAAGCGTCCCGCGCGGCACGCAGTCCGCGCAGGTATTCCGCCTCGCCGGCGCCGGGATGCCCGACTTGCGCACCGGCCGAAGGGGCGACGAACTCGTGCAGATCACCGTCGAAGTCCCCCGTAAACTGAACAAACGGCAATCGGAATTGCTCCGTGAGTTCGCCGAATCCGAAGACGCAGCAGTTGCTCCGGAATCCAAGAGCTTCTTCGAGAAGATGATTCACTACATCGCCGGCGATGATCAAAGCTGATCCGCCCACGAGGTACGCTCCATGAAGTCCAAGAAGAAACAACACATCAAGATCACAACCGACGACGACCTCAAGACCGAAACGGCCGAGACCCGAACCGACGAACTGCCGGTGCAGGAACCGCAACCCGAATCCGAACTCGATGCGGTCCGCAGGGAACTCGCAGACGCCAAGGATCAATTCCTCCGCGCCAAGGCAGAACAGCAGAACATCCAAAAACGATCCGCACAGGAACGCGTCGAAGCCCTGCGCTATGCAAACTCCACGCTGGTAAAGGACTTGATCTCCACGATCGACGATTTCGAACGCGCCCTCGAGCACGGCGGCGAATCCAATGTCCAAGGACTCCTAAAGGGAATGCAACTCGTCCACGACAACTTCCTTAAGGTGCTCAATGACCACAATGTCGAGACAATCGACCCCATGGGTCAGGCCTTCGATCCCAGGTATCACGAGGCCATGCTCCAGCAACCAGCCGAAGACAAGGAGCCCGGAACGATCATCCAGGTAGTCCAACGCGGCTACCAATTGAACGATCGCGTGCTGCGGCCGGCCCAGGTCATCATCGCGGGCGCCGAAAAAGAAACGCCCGTCGATTCGTCCATGGACCAAGAGGAGCGAGCTCAAGCGGTCGAGGAGTAGCGCATCATGCCGACATACGAGTACGAATGCACACAGTGCGAACGCCGCTTCGAGGAGTTTCAGTCCATCATGGCCAAGCCCCTCAAGCGTATCAATACGGAGTGCGCGGACTGCACTAATCGCGCCCCCGTGCGCCGCCTCATGGGAACGGGATCAGCCGTGATCTTCAAGGGCAGCGGCTTCTACGAAACCGACTACCGTACCGATTCCTACAAGAAAGACGCAAAGGCCGACAAGAAAGAAGATACAAAGAAGGACGACACCAAGACCGACACCAAGAAAGACAAGTCCACCGAAAAGACACCCGCCCCCGAGAAGGCCAAAGAAAAGACGGGCGACGCCCCCAAGACCGACTGACGCACAGCCGCACGCAATCACATGTTCACCATCAACTGCCCCACCTGCGCCAAACGAATCGAATACGAACGCATGGAAGATGCCCTCTATCGCCCGTTCTGCTGCAAGCGATGCCAGTCGATCGACCTCGGCCATTGGCTCAACGAAGACTACCGCGTAAGCGACCCCGGGCCCGACGCATCCGAAAACGACACGCTCGAACCGTAGGATCTGGGTCCACAACAACGTAGCGACCGGCCCCCGTGCCGGACGTCAACGCACGGGTGCCACTGGCGGCTTGCCCGCCAGTGCTTCGCAGCCAACATTGTCGCCACCAGCGACCCGCGTATAATGCGTCGCGCGAGTGCCCCGCCCTTCGCCCCAAGCGAAGCGTGGGGGACAGGCGTTTCGCACGCGGTCGTGCGGCACGCCGCCGCCAGATCATGAGGAGACACGGATGGCCCCTGACAAGAACAACGCAACGCAATCCCACTGGAGCGAATCCTCTGGTTTAACCCATCTCCTTCGCGTGTTCCGCTTCGCCGTACATCCGGAGAAGCTGCTGCTCGCGCTCATCGGCATTATCCTGACAATCTGCTGGGGCTTCATGCTCGATGCACTCTGGACGCGGACAGGCCACGGCGTCCCCGCCGACGACATCGCACGCTACGTGAGTTTGTCGACCGACGCGGCGTCGGACGGTCAAGGCTCTACCGGCGTCTTCGAAGTCTTCAAAGCGTTCGAAATGTCATGCATCCGAGACGCCGTGGAGTCCGTGCGATTCGGGAGATTCATCGGCGAAATCGGCACGGGCGGACCCGTCCGATCGGCCACCGTCACCGCAGGCCCTCACCCCGCACGCGGCGCGCTCGCCAACATCGCTCTGATGGGGCGTGGGTTGGTCTGGCTCATCACCGAGCACTTCCTCTACGCCGCACTCTTCATCCCGGTGTTCTTCCTGATCTGGGGACTCGCCGGTGGCGCGATCTGCCGCATCGCGGCGTTACAGTTCGCCCGCGAAGAGCGCATCACCCTCACCGAAGCGCTCCGCTTCGCCAAGAGCAATCTCATCGGCGGATTCGTTACCGCGCCGCTCATCCCGCTCGTGCTCTGCCTGATCATCGGCCTCGTGCTGCTCATCGGCGGAGTGTTCATGGGTATCCCGTGGCTTGGCGACATCGTCGCCGGCGCCTTGTTTTGCCTGGCACTGCTCGGCGGTTTTCTCATCGCCATGCTGCTCATCGGCATGGTGATCGGCGGAAGCTTCTTCTGGCCGACCATCGCCGTCGAACGGTCCGACAGTTTCGACGCCGTCTCACGCAGCTTCAGCTATGTGGTCGCCAAACCCCTGCGCGTCCTCTGGTACGCACTGTGGCTGACACTCTTCGGCAGCTTCGGTTGGCTGCTGGTTATGTTCATCGCTTGGCTGACCGCCGCGTCGACGCACCTGTTCGTCGCCCTCGGCACCGACATCGTCACTTCGCCTGAAGGCGCCCCCGACAAACTGACCGCTCTGTGGGCCCAGCCAACGTTCGAGCAATTGCACCACATCCCAGGCCCCGTGCAAGGTTTCGAGTGGGTCGGGGCGGGCCTCGTAGGACTCTGGGTCATGCTTCTCTCGGCGCTCGTCTGGTCATTCCTCGCATCGTTCTACTTCTCGGGCAGCACGGTCGCATACTACCTCATCCGCCGCGACGTCGATGGAACCGACCTCGGCGAGATCGAAATCGACGAGGACGACCAGATCACAACCCCCGCGCCCGAAGCCGATCCGCCGCCCAGCGGCAACGTATCGCTTCCGGTAGTAAACTAACCCCAGGGTGGCCCATCTCTTCAGAGGTGGGGGCCCTGAAAGCTGACACGCGCACAACATGGAAACCCTACTACACGCTTGGACCGCCCTCTGCTGCCTCATCACCCTCGTATGGGCCCGCAGACACCTCGACGTTTCGCGTGCCCGCCATGACACGTCCGCCCTGCACCCCGAAATGTACGACGCCCCACCCGACCCCGCGCCATCCGTCTCCGTCATCATCGCCGCCAAAGACGAAGAGTCCGTCATCGAACGCTGCGTCAGAACCATGCTCGACCAGGACTATCCCAACTACACCCTCACCCTGGTAAACGACCGCAGCCAAGACCGCACCGGACCCATCCTCGACAATCTCCAACGCGAAGCACCCGACAAGCTAAACATACACCACGTCACGGAACTTCCCCACGGCTGGTTCGGCAAGTGCAACGCCGTCCGCATCGGCACGAACGCAAGCAGCGGATCGTACCTCCTCTTTTCCGACGCCGACTGCGAACAGACATCGAACCGCACCATCTCCACCGCCGTTCGCTTCGCCGTCGAAAACGACATCGAGTTCCTCAGCGTCATGCCCACCATGAAGGCGGGCTGTCTCTGGGACGCGCTCCTTCAGCCGGTGTGCACAGCCGTTCTCGTAATCTGGCACCCGCTTGAGAGAGTGAACGATCCAAACCGACCCGAAACGTACGCCAACGGCGCCTTCATGCTCATTCGCCGCGACGCATACGAGCGGATCGGCGGACACGTCAGCGTGCGTGACGCCCTCTGCGAAGACATGCAACTCGCCCGAAACGCAAAGGCCGCGGGAGTGAAACTCCACGCCATTCAAAACCGAGACCTCTATTCGACACGCATGTACACCAATCTCTCAGCCGCTTGGCGCGGATGGTCCCGCATCTTCCAGGGCAGCCTGCAGCGCGCCCGCAAGCTCATGCTCGCAGCCCTCGTACTCTCAGTGTTCAGCCTGCTCCCCACAATTTCGACCGCAGTCGCCGCCGTCGCCATCGCAACCCCCGCAACCGAACACAGCCCCGCGTGGAAGTGGCTATCGCTCACTGCGATCGCCGCCCTGCTCGTGCAACATTCGGTCCTCTTGCGGTTTTACAAGCTGCTCGGCGCCCGCACATGGCAGGCGTTTCTCTACGTCCCCGCCGCCGTGGTCTGCCTCGCAATAGTCATCAACGCAGCCTTCAAGTCGATGGGCTGGGGCGAGACCACGTGGCGCGGCACGACCTACGACAGTCGTTCGTTCGCAGAGGATCTGGCGTCTGCCAACTGTACTGATCAGGGAAGCCAACAGAATCGGGTGGCGCGGTCTTGCGCAGCGCAGCGCAGCAAGGCCGTGAAGGACGCAGACAATGTCGACTGACCCCCCACCCACATCCCCCCGCGCATTCGCGACCGCCACCGGCGTCGTTTTCCAGGTCGCCGGCCTCCTCTACTTCCTCACCGCCGCCGCGTACTGGTTCATCAGCGGCCGAGTGCAAAGCACCGCAACAGTTCCCATCGAACAGCTCGGCG
>JAJDDU010000479.1 GCA_029260155.1 Phycisphaerae bacterium
TCCGCCTGGCTTAGCCCGCTCGTCTCCCACGAGGCCACCACGCCTCGCCAATGTCTCGCTCGATCAGTCATGCAGCACCTCCGACGGTGATCATCCCGCCGCGGCGCCACGCCTCAAGATGTGCTTCGTCGAACGCTCACCATTTGGTATCGTGCTGATCCCGTCTACTACCCGCGTTCGTTGGATACGGAGCTGCGCTGACGATCTTAATCGTCCTCGCGGTTCACTAGTCGACGTAGCCGATGGCGCGGAGGCGCTCCACCGCATCGGGCAGCAGGCGGGTCCTGTCGGACCCTGCGTAGTTTCGGTGTACTAGCGCGCGCCGCGTTTCGGCGTCCAGTTCGGAAATGAGATTGACGGATTCAGCAGTCTCCGCTCGCGGGTCGAGCTCTTGTGGATCCGAATTCAGATCGAAGACAGTGACCTCAATACTGAAAGCGGACTTCGCGGGCTGCTCCAAGCGAGGGTCGATGGCGCGGGCGATCTCCTCTCGCTCCATTCTGTCGGCCCCGGCGTTGAAGTCGGAAGCGTCGAATCGGGTCTCCTTGTCGACGGTGAGCCAGATTCCGTTCACGCACAGACGCCCTCGCGTGCTATCGCCCTCGCGGGCGGTGATGTTCCCGCGGATCACCGGTTTCACACGCTGGCCAGCCGGGTAGATCTTCACACGGCTGGCAACCAGCGTGGTCCCCTCGAAGCGTCCCACCACCTTCAAGGGCACACCGTCGCGCAGAATGGATGTCCGGTCAGCGTCCTTCTCGACGGCACCGTGGAACTTCGTGGACGGCGACACTCTGACTGAGATCCCCGCGACGGTTAGCCCGGACTTCGTGACGTCCTGCGCCTGTCCCTTGATCTCCGTCAGCCCCGCTTCGTCGGCGGCTCTGGGTTTGAGTTTCGCCACGTGGTGGTTCTGCCCCGGCTGGACCGCGAACGCCGCCTCACATCCACTGCCCAACTCCAGCAATTCGGTCAGCACATAGACGCCGGAGGCGACGGCCGTCGGGACGAATCGCCTAACGACCTTGAGCGAACCGTCTCGATAGGACTGCACGTAGGCGCTGCGCTCCTTGTGTTCGGCGAGAATCGGGCGATCAACGTGCGGCTGGAGGAGGCGGTCGATTCCCTCGCTTGACGCGGAGCATTCAATCCCGGAAGCGGCGAGCAATGTGGGGAACAGGTCGACAAGACTGACGTGGGAGGCGTTGCGCTCCGGACTTTTGCCCGGGATCTTGAGAATCCACGGCACGTGGAGGAGGTTCTCGAACAGTCCGTGCCCGTGGCCGATCCGACCGTGCTCCATGAATTCCTCTCCATGATCGGAAAGGACACAGATGACGGCGTCATCGTATAGAGAACGCCGAGCGAGCGATCGCAGGAAGAAACCGATCTGATCATCGACGTAGCGTATCGCTCCGTCGTACAGGAATTCGAGTCCTTCCAGTTCCGATGGGGTCAGCACGCGCTCGCCGTGGTTGATCGCCTTCCGGGCCTTTTGCCAATCCGGCGAACGATACAAAGAAGCGTCTGCGTCACCCAGAAACCGCTGCGCGTAAGTGTCGGGAACCGGGTACGGGTAGTGTGTGTCCAGAATGTGCAAGTACAGGAAAAATGGGCGGTCATCGTCGGCTTCGTCCAGCCAGTCGAGCGCGCGCCATCGAATGTTGCGCGCGTCGCCGGCACGGTCCACGTACAATTCAAACCCCTGTTCGAGGCCGTTTCCACGGCGAAGGTGCTCGTTTTGCACAAAGGCGCCCGTTCTGTATCCGTTGTCCCGAAACACCTCAGCGAGGGTGAGGGCCTTGTCGGGCAGCGCATCGGCGAACATGCCCTCGCTTCTCGCGACGTTGCCTTCGTACACGCCGTGTTGGGCGGCGTACGTGCCGGTCAGGAAGGAGGGGACGGAGGGTTTGGTCCAGCCTGCCGTCGCGAAAGCATTCAGGAAGAGCGTTGATTGGGTGGCTAGGTCGTCGAGATGCGGAGAAGTTGAATTGCGGGAATAGCCGTAGCACCCGAGCCGATCGGCGCGCAGCGTGTCGATACAGATCAAGATCACGTTCGGGCCGACGTGTTTGGCATCGTTGCGCTCTTCTGCGGTGTCACAGCCGGGAACAACGGCGGCGAGTCCCAGCAGCCACACGGCAGTGAACAGTCGAGTCTTGGGTGGGGGGATGTAGGCTGCGTCAGCCCGCATTAGCTTTGGTTTTCTCTGGAAAAGCGCCGGCGCGGCGCGGGTGTTACGCAGGCGTCCCCTCGGCATCTTTGTGTTGGTCGTGTGACTGCTCACCCGCGAATCCCCTTCGACCGCTGTCGCCATCGTGGCAGAACCGGAACCGGCGCTTCGCGCAGTGCTTCCCAGTTATCAGATTCCAATCGGCGATCGTAGCCCAGCGACTCGCTTGATTCAAGCGAAACGGCATCCCGCGCCGCGACTCGTGCCGCCGTCGCTGCTCCGTCGCGACAACCGTCGTGAGGGTGAGCAGGCTACGTGCGCGCGAGCTCGATGGTCAGTGGCTTGCCGTTGATTTTCACTTCGACACGCGCGGACGTTCCATCGATCGGATTGGTTTCGATCGAAGTCGCCAGCGTTTCGCGCGCGATGTGGTCGCCGCATGTCTCTATTGCCTCGTTCAACTCGGCGTCGTCGCTCTGAAGGCTGAGACCGATGCGATCCTCCAGGTTGAGGTCGGCGTCTTTGCGCAGATTCTGAACGAAACGCACAATGTCGCGGGCGATGCCTTCCAGCTTCAGCTCATGTGTGATCCGCTTGTCGAGAAGGACAATGGTGCCAGCGTTTTCTTCCGCAGCCCAGTCGTCACCGTAGGACTTTGTGACCATCACGTCGGCGGGTTCGAGTTCGATGGCGTTGTCGTTGAGTTGCAGCGGGATGGCTGCGCCCTTGGCGACGAGGTCCGCGATGACGACGGCGTCGGCGGATTGGATCGCTTTGATGACCGCTCCGACTTCCTTGCCGAACTTGGGGCCGATGAGCTTCTTGTTGGCTTCGATCGTGACGGCACACAGCGATGACAGGTCGGTCTCGACAGTCACCTTCTTGACGTTGAGTTCATCGAGCATGTGGTCGGTGAACTGTTCGACGGCTTCGCGCTCGACGTCGGAGGCGGGCTGAATGCGCATTTCGGCGAGTGGCTGACGCACTTTCAGCTTCGACGCGGTTCGTGTCTTGCGGGCCATCGAGACGATACGCAGGAATCGGTCCATCCGTTGGGAGAGAGCGCGGTCCGTCTTGGCGGGATCGGGCGTCGGGAATGGCTGATGGTGAATGCTGGCTGCGGCGCTTGCGAATTTCCCTACCACCAGGTTTTGATACATCGATTCGGTCATGAACGGTGCGATCGGCGCGATCAGTTGGCACAGTGTGGTCAGCACTTCGTGTAGGGTTTCGTAGGCTGCGCGCTTATCGTCCGACCATTCGCTCTTCCAGAACCGCCGCCGTGATCGGCGTACGAACCAGTTGCTCAGGTCGTCGATGAACCGCTCTGCCCGTTTGCAGAAATGATGGGGCTCAAACCTTGCATACGACGTGTCGGCCACCTCGATCAGTTCCTGCAGGTCGGAGAGAATCCAGCGGTCCAGGTCACTTCGCCGCTCAAGGGAGAGCGGTTCTTTCGTCGGATCGAAACCGTCCAGACGCGCGTAGTTGACGAAGAACACATACGTGTTCCACAGCGGGCGGACGGTCTTGGCCTTCACCTCGTCGACGTGCGTTTGCCCGAAGGCTAGGTTGCGCTCCGGCGAGTGGTTGCAGTACATCCAGCGCATCGCGTCCACACCGAACTTGTCGGCGGCTTCGTTGAACTCGATGGCGTTGCCCTTGGACTTGTGCATCTCCTCCATCTTGTCATCGAGCACCAAGCCGTGGCCCAGGAGTGTCTTGAACGGCGACTTGTCGACCATCATAGTGCTCACCGCGAGCAGGGCGTAGAACCAGTTGCGAAACTGCCCGGGCAACGCTTCGACCACGAACTCGGGCGGGAACCACTCCTGCCACGATTCGCGATTGTCGAAGTACCCCATGGTCGAAAAAGGAACGATGCTGGCGTCCAGCCACGGTGTACCCACATCCTTGATACGCGACACGCCGTCGCTTCCGCACTTGGCGCACTTGATCTTCACCGCGTCGATCCAAGGTCGATGCGGCGAGTTGCCGTCGAACTCGTCCCAGCCGGCGACCGCACGCTCCTTGAGCTCGGCTTGCGAGCCGACGACGTCGAAGTGCCCGCAGGCGTTGCACTCCCAGATGGGCAGGGCGAGACCCCAGTAGCGCTTCTTACTGATCATCCAGTCGCCCATGTTCTTGAGCCAGTCCAGCTCGCGTTCCATGCCCCAATCGGGGATCCACTGCGCGCTGCGCGTCGCGGCCATGATCCGCTCGCGCCATTCCATGTTGATGTACCATTCGTCCACCAGGCGGTAGACCAACTCCTCTTTGCACCGCCAGCAATGCGGATAGCGGTGGACGTATCGTTCTTTGTGGACCAGAAAATCACGGTCTTTCAGGTCGGCTACGATATCGTTCGCCAGTGTGCCGAAGTTCTTGCCGGCAAGGTGTTCGAACGGATCGAGAAAGTTGCCTTGCTCGTCGAGCGGCGCGACAGCGGGCAAGCTGAACTCCTTGCCGAGGCGGAAGTCTTCGCTGCCGCAGCCCGGCGCGATGTGAACAATGCCCGAGCCTTCGGACTCGGTGACCATATCCCAGGCGATGACTTTGTGGTGCTCTTTCGCCTCCGCAGCGCCCTCCAGGTGGTCGAACGGTCCGGCGTAGCGCAGGTCGATAAGTTCTGTGCCCGTCAATTCGCCGAGCACCTCGAAGCCGCCGGCGTTCTTGAAGATGGCCTGAATGGACATGAGGCTTGGTGCGTTCTTGGCTGCATCGCCCTCGACCGGCTGCTTGCGGGGAGCTTCGAAGTTGCCCTTGCCGATGTAGTAGGTCCAGTCGCCGCAGCGCACCTTCAGATACTTCATGTCGGCTTTGACGGCGGCGGCTACGTTCGAGGTGAGCGTCCACGGTGTGGTCGTCCAGACCAGGAGCGCTTCGTTTTCCCGATCGATGATCGGAAAGCGCACGAAGACCGAAAGGTGTTCGGTCTCGCGGTAGCCCTCGTTCATTTCCATCTGGCTAATGCCGGTGCCACAACGCGGGCACCAGGGCATGACGTCGGCCCCTTTGTAGACGTGTCCCTCGTCGTGGCATTTCTTCAGGAATGCCCAGATGCCGTAGTTGTTCTGCTCGGACATTGTGTAGTACGAGTTGTTCCAGTCCATCCAGTAGCCAAGTCGTTTGGACTGCTCGCTCTGGATGTCGGCGTAGTGTTGCGCCCGAGCTTTGCACTCATCGACGAACTTGCCAACACCGTAGGATTCGATGTCCTTCTTGTTCTTGAAGCCGTGCTCCTTTTCGACTTCGACTTCGATCCACAGTCCTTGGCAGTCGAAGCCGTTCTGATAGCGCATGTCGTGTTCCTTGGCCGCGTGATAGCGGTGGAACACGTCTTTGTAGGTTCTGCCCCAGGCGTGGTGGACGCCCATCGGGTTGTTGGCGGTAATCGGCCCGTCGAGAAACGACCACTTCTTGTTCCCGCGATTCTTCTCACGCAGCGTCTCGAACGCCCGTGTCTCATTCCAGAACTGCAGAATCTCGCGCTCCAACGCCGGAAAATCCGTCTTGGAGTCTACCTTCTCGTACGCCATCAATTGCTCCTGGTGCAGTGCTTCGCGCGATTACGTCTTTCCGAGCCCCGACCGTAAGGGAGGGGTCGCACGGAGACACGTCCACGACCGCAACGACGTAATATAATGACAATCGACCCCGCCGTGAACCCACCACCCATACGCGTGATTGCTGCGGTCAAAGCTCCGAGACGGTGACGCGCATGGCCTCTTCGAGCGTGGTCATGCCTCGCATGACTTTGCGCATGGCGTCGTGGCGGAGCGTGGTGGCGCCGTGTTCGATGGCGTAGGACTGCAAGACCTCGGTGCTGGCTTTGTCCATGACCAGTTCGGATAAACCGGGATCGAAGGGCACGAACTCGTAAATGCCGACCCGATCGTAGTACCCCGCCCTGCTGCAACGCGAACAGCCCGTCCCGCGGAAAATCTCGACCGACTCCCGCTCGTCGGGAACGCCCAGCAGCTTACGTTCGGTCGTGTTGGCTTCGAACGGTGTCTTGCAGTTCCCGCAAATCTGTCGCACGAGGCGCTGGGCCAGCACGGCGATGATGGCGCTCGACACGAGGTACGGCTCGCAGCCCATGTCCAGCAGGCGCGTCAACGATCCGATGGCCGAGTTTGTGTGAAGCGTCGCGAATACCAGATGCCCCGTCAGTGACGCCTCAAGCGCGAGATGGGCCGTCTCCTCGTCGCGAATCTCGCCAACCATGATGACGTCCGGGTCGTGTCGCAGAATGCTCCGCAGTGCAGCAGGGAACGTCACCCCATAGTCCGCGTCAACCTGTATTTGGTTTACGCCGGGAATGTGATACTCCACCGGGTCCTCAACCGTGATGATGTGTCGTTCGATGGCGTTGATCTGCTGCAAGGCTGCGTACATCGTCGTGCTCTTGCCGCTGCCCGTCGGCCCGCTGATGAGAATGATGCCGTGAGGCCGGCGAATCAAACGCTCGAAGGCTTGCTTGGTCTCCAGCTCCATGCCCAGCCTATCGAGCGTCACCTGCGAGCGGTCCATGTTCAAGAGGCGCATGGTCACACGCTCACCGTGTACCGTCGGAATCACCGCGACACGAACGTCGATCTCCTGCTCGAAACTGGTCTGCGTGAATCGCCCGTCCTGTGCCTTGCGTTTCTCGGTGATGTCGAGCGTGCAGAGCACTTTCACGCGGGAGATCATCGCCGGCGCCGCTTCCAACGGGAACGCACGGGCTTCGATCATCCTGCCGTCAATGCGCATGCGCACACGCAACCGGTCAGCCTCCGGCTCGATGTGAATGTCGCTGGCACGTCGGTCGACAGCTTCGTCGATGATGCTGTCGAGCTGCTCCATCATGTTGAGCCCGGTGGTAGTGGCCTGCGCGGTCGGCCGCGCCGAGGGGGCCATCTCCACCATCCGCGCACCCTTCGCGCGCGCATCGCCGTAGATCTCATCCAGCAAATCGGTGATCTGGAAACGGGGGCTGACGACGAACTGCAACGGCCTCTCGAGATGCTCCGAAAGCGCCGCGCGGACGCTCGCGTCAACGGGGTCTGCCACCGCGACGACGAGCTGCCCCGACACCTCGCCGAACACCAGGCATTGCTTGCGCCGCGCGACATTCTCCGGCAGAGAAAGCACCCACGGCACTGATGGCCTCCTCCGCGTCAGGTCGAGGTAACGCACGCCATGCAATTCGGCATACGCTTGTGCGGCGTCCGCGTCGCTCAGGACGTCATTGTTGAGCAGCACCTCGACCGGTGGCGAACCGGCCATCGCGCTCTGCAACAGGAGCCCGTTAAGCGCCGACCGCTTCATCACGCGCTTGTCGAGTAGCTTCAAGAGGATCTTCGGTTCAGTCTCGATGGCTGCGTTCATGATCCTATCATCCGTGGCTGATCACGCCGATTAGTGCGTCGTCATCAGGCTCCGCTCCGCCACGATGCTTGTCGCACGCAGCCACCATCGTCGCGATCACGTCCGCCGGCGTCCCGAACGCCGCGGGGTCGAGCAGCAAATCGTGTATGCGCTGCGTGCCCAACGCTTCGCCCGCCGCGTTGGACATCTCGGGCAAGCCGTCTGTGTGAAGGATCAGGCGAAACGAAGCCGGAAGATCAACCGACGCAGCCTCGTAGGCGTAGTTCATGTCGATGCCCAGCACAAGGGACGGTTGGTCCAGCGTTACCAGCCGCCCCGCGCCGACCAGCATTAGCGGCGGTGGCCCGCCGGCGTTGATGTAGCGAATCTCGCCGCCCGGTGGGTCCACATCGAGTAGCGTACACGTGACCAACTGACGCGCACGTCGCGCGTGCATCGTCCGATTGATCGCCGAGATCACAGCCGCCAAGTCCCGCGAGCCCTTTTCCACCGTGAGCGCCGTCTGCACAGCCGTACGAATCGCCGCCGCCTGCACGAAACCGGTTATCCCATGTCCCCCGGCGTCCATCGCCAGAACGAACACGCGGTCTTCACCTGCATAGACTACGTCGAAGAAATCCCCGCACCGGCCCCTGCCCGAGACGAGCTTGACCGAGATGTCGAACGATTTGTTGCTCTCCGGAGGAACGGTCATAGCCAACTGCATACGTCGCAACGTCGCCATCCACGCAGGCGCGACGTGGCCCTCGTTGGCGGCCAACTGTTGCGAGGCCTCCGCCATCAACGCGCCGATGTGCGCACCGGCCGCTGCGATTTCCTGAACCGCCGACTCGCCAAACGCCTGCCCCGACGTCGGCCGATCCACGTAGATGATGCCCACCACGTCTTTGCGATATAGAAGCGGCGCGACCAAACCCGCCGACGCGAACCCGGACTTGGCGTCCACCTGCCCGTTCTTCTGCGGATACCGACCCGCTACCGATTGCAACAGCGCAGAATAAGCGAACGTCTGACTGACCGGCATGCGGGCAACGGTTGGACCCCCGCCGAGCCCGCGATGGGCAACCGGCCGAAGCTCCTTATTCGATTCCCCGCGCAACGCAACGAATCCGCGATCCGCACCGAGGACGACCATCAACCGACCCAGCGCAGCCGAGGCGACGTCTTCAGCCCGAGCAGGATACCCCGCGTCGACACCCAGCGTCGCCAGTTCACCGTAGCGCGTAAGCGGCAGCGTGACCGGCGACTTGATCTTGACCCACTCCGTCCCCGGCGGGTCATTGCGGTCCGGCGTCATGAACGACAGATCGATCGCGTCTTCGTTGAGCGTGTCATCCAGAAACTCGAAGACCCGAGCGCCGATCCGCAGCATGTCGCCCTGCGTTAAGAGCGTCTCGCTGATTTGTTGACCGTTGACGAATGTCTTGTTGCGACTTCCCAGATCGCGAACGCGATATCGCCCGTCGGGGTCGCGGTCGATTCGGGCGTGTTCGCGCGACACTAGGTCGTCCTCGATCATCAACTGACACGCTTCCACGCGCCCGATGGTGACTGTCTCACTGCCCAGTGCGCGAATGCGCATTACGTGCTGATCGTCGAAATATCGGAGTTGACTCATGATGCGGGAATCTTAACCCCCCGCCCTCAACTCCGCCAACCCCGCACGTGGCCGGCATTGCCCGTCATTCCCAGCGCAGCGAGGAATTCAGCTGGAAGGACAGTTCGGCCAGACTTGTCGCCATGCTCTGAACGACTTACTGCGCACCGCACTGTCCGTCGTGAGCCGGGTGGCCCATCGATTCAGCGGCGGGGGACTCAGAACGCCGCCAGCCCGCCTCTGATGACTGACAGCTGAAAGTCGATAGCTGATAGGTCTATTCGAACACACGCTGCAGGGCGCCGAAGTCGTGGAGGTCTATGTCGGCGTCGTTGTCGGCGTCGAGGCAGATGCACTCGGGTAGGATCGGACCCGCGCCGGGGCCGGTGAGGCAGGTGTTGAACAAGACCCACTCGCTGATGTCGACGGCTGGCGCTGTGACGGCGCCGGTGTTGCCGAGATTGCCGCTTGATCGAGGCCACTGCACACTGCACTCCGGACCGGGGAAGTCCCAAGCGTACAGCGTCCGCCAGATGCCGCTGAACAACTCCACGTCGCCGTCAGAGTCAACATCGGCCACCGCGACAGTGAGGGGGAGTCTTGCGCTCGTGTGCGGCAGTTCGACCTGCAACGGAACGGCACCGGGGAGCGGCGTGCCGTCGTGGTTGAAAATGCAGGGGCCGATGAGGGCGCCAACCACGACCTCCGGCATGCCGTCGGCGTCGACGTCGGCTACGGTGTGGATGATGTTCTGGTAGGGGTTTGGACCGGGGAACGGAAACGGGATAGTTGCGGGCCAACCGGGAAGGATCGATCCGAAGCGATCAATGGCGAAAACCTGCGGCGTGCGACCGGACGTGACGATGTCGGGGTAACCGTCGCCGTTCACATCTCCCATCGCGAGACTCCAATACGACTGGGCGGGCGGCAAGCTCACCGGCCAACAGTCGTTGAGGGGCTCACCCTCGCTGTTCAATAGGAACACCAGACTCTCCAAGCTCTCAGTGACGCTAAACGCTATCTCGGGAGAGCCGTTACCGTCGACGTCACCGACTACAATAGGTCTCTCAACTCTCTCGGGTGCAGAGAATGGCCAACCCGTTACTTCAACACCGTCGTGATGTAGGGCGTGAATGAGGTTTGGAGGATCAGCAAGACCGTCGTTCAACACGATTTCTAAATCGCCATCCC
>JAJDDU010000480.1 GCA_029260155.1 Phycisphaerae bacterium
GCGCCTTCGCTCCAACGCTGCCGCCGTCGGAGCATCCGACGCCTCCCATTCTCCCCGTGTCCGCCCCGGAGCGCCCCTCGGCGAACACGCACAGCCTCACGGCGCCGCCGCATCGACGCTCGTTATCACGTGCCCAACGGAGGATGCGCCCCTGAACGCCATGCACTCGCCCACCTAAAACCCCAGACACGCTCCGACGCGGTTCAGTCCAACCGACCTTTTGCGGCGGCATCACCCTCAACCCCTCATCCACACCCCACGCCGCCGCAAAAACTCTTAATTCATTTTCGTCATCCTTACCGAATTCGGATCGCAATCGGTTTCCTTGCAAGTTGACCATTGGGGAACAGATTGGACCAAGGTGAGCGGCACCTTGACGCCCAATTGGACGGGCACGTTGAAGAGTGCGTACTGGCACGTGGCGCAGACAAAGGGAACGACCAATTTCGGATTCGACGACGTGCTGCTGATCGAGGGCAGCGGTCCGGGAGAGACAAGCCTCATGCCCGTCCCTGGTACATGGCGCCGCGAATCCGCGATGTGACGCGCAACGAGTCACGCGATAGAATCTCGTCCTTCCCGACAGTAGACGAGAGGAATCGCATGCGTGCCGCAATTCCAACAATGCACCCCCATCAGCAAGAGACGAATTCATGACCGCGCCGCCGCGCGGATCGCGTTTCGCGGCGTTGGCCCCGGGGATTCTCGTGGCCGCCACCGGGGTTGGCGCGGGGGATCTGTTGACGGCAAGTCTCGGCGGGTCAATCGTCGGGCTGACGCTCTTGTGGGCGGCGTTCGCCGGGTCAATTCTCAAGTGGTTTCTGAATGAGGGCATCGCTCGCTGGCAGATGGCCACCGGCAGCACGCTGCTGGAAGGCTGGGTCATGCGTTTCGGTCCTTGGCCTCAGTGGTTGTTTCTGATCTATCTGCTCGGTTGGTCGGTGATTACCGGGGGCGCGTTGGTCAACGCATGCGGTGCTGCGGGTGCCGCGTTGTTCCCGATCACGGGCGATGCCGCGACGTCGAAGATCGTCTGGGGAATCGCGCATTCAGGTCTTGGGTTGGTGCTCGTGTTTCTTGGCGGGTTCAAGCTCTTTTCGCGGTGCATGTCTGTTTGTATTGGTTTGATGTTCGTTTGCGTTGTCGCGACGGCGGCGTTGATGAACCCGGACTGGACGCTTGTCGCACAGGGTTTGTTGACGCCGTCGATTCCGAAGGAGGGCATCGGGTGGTTGCTCGGTATCCTTGGCGGGGTCGGCGGTACTGTGACGCTGCTTTCCTCTGGCTATTGGATTCGCGAACATGGCCGAACCGGCGCTGCAGGGGTGCGCGCATGCCGTATTGACCTCGCCGTTGGATACACGATGACCGCGTTGTTCGGCGCGTCGATGATTATCATCGGTTCGAACTTGGACCTTGCAGCTGGTGCCAATCTGGTGCTAGAGTTGGCGGATCAACTGGCAAACGTCATGGGCACCACCGGCAAGTGGGTCTTCCTGATCGGCTTCTGGGGGGCGGTGTTCTCCAGCCTGCTGGGTGTCTGGCAAAGCGTACCGTATCTGTTCGCCGACTTCATGGCCATTCGCCGCAGCAAGGGCGCACCCAAACGACTGACTAGCGACTTAGCTGTTACCGCAGAGTATCGCGTGTATCTCGTGGGGCTGGCCGTGATACCGATCCCCCTTCTGTGGATGGAGCTCCAGGAGATCCAACTCGCATACGCGGTGTTGGGGGCGTTCTTCATGCCCTTGTTGGCGCTGACGTTGATCATGATGAATAGCAACGTCAAGCACGTCGGGCGGGCGTTTCGCAGCGGATGGGTCACCAATGGCGTTCTTGTGATGAATCTGGTTTTCTTCGGGTACGTCGGCGTTCGCAAGGCGGCAGAAACAGTCGCGAAGCTCTTGGGATAGATCGCGACGGCGCGGTTGCTCGTCTATCGCGTCGGCGCGGGCGGCCTTGGTGATTGGGGTGCCTTGGGTGGTACGGCGACCGGAATGGGCTTGTAGGTCGTCACCATCGAATGTTCCCAACCGTCGCCGGTGAAACGACAAGCTGAAGCGTGCGAGCTGAAGAAGTCGATCTTGGCGACCACCGGTGCCAGTCTCGCCAGGAGTGTGAGCATGGTCCGTATTGGACGCAATTCCTCGTTGGGGGGCATGAAGCTGCCGGCCATTCCGAACATGCCGCATGCCGTGCCCAGCTCTTCGCCCTTCTTTCGCCAGTCGGCGAACGAGACGCCGCAGATCGGTCCTTCCGGCGACAGGCCTTCGGCCTGGAAGCGTGCGTTGGCCTTGATGCTCGGCGCAGTTCCGCGTGCCACGGCGAGGCACTTGTTCACGCCCTGGGGCGTCATCCCGATGACCAGCCAATCCTCGTACATGCCGATCACCGGTTTGATCTGCATCATCATCATCATGGGATGGAAGACAGAGACGAACCCCTCTGCATCGACGCCCGGAGCGGGGTTGACCAAGACCTGCTCGGAAAGCCCACCCAGCCATGCCACGGCTGCATTGACTTTTTCCGTGGCCAACTTGGGGTCTCGCGTGCGTAGCATAAGCGCCCCGCCCGCCTGCATCGGAGGGTTCCCGGGAAGCGATACGTAGACGAACTCGCCACTTAGCCAGTTGAATATGTCACGGTTGACGTCGAGGCCTCGCTCTTTCTGAAACGCCTCCCAGTTTGCAACCCACTTGGCGCCGTCCTGTGGAATCTCTGTTCGTACGAACTCGACAACCGTGTTGTACACGAGGCCGAAATCGACTCCCGTTGATACGCTGAACCCGGCAGCGTCCTTGGGGACAAACCGATCGAATCGCTTGAAGGGCCTCTGCTGGGTGAGCGCCTTGACCATCGGCTTGTGCTTCGCGCCGCGCGTCAGTTTGGTGACGCCGATGTTGAACTCCTGCAGGCCTTCGGTCCGCCGCGTCCAAATCGAATAGTCGATAATGTTGAAGTGCTCGAAGGCTTTGAAGACAACGCCGCGCACCATCTGCACGTCCTCGTCGTCCTTTGCTCTGTGAAACCCGGTGTCCAGGCAACCCTGGATCTGCTCGAAGAAGCGTGTCACGCGCATGAACTGCACGAAGTCCTCGGGCGGGTCGATGGATTTCAATGCCCGCTGAAAGGTAGGGTCATCGAGGATTGATTGTGTGGACCGCTTATTGCGCTTCTTGGCCATCAGCGTCAGCATCTCGTCCAAGGCGCCCTTGCCGATGGCCGCCC
>JAJDDU010000049.1 GCA_029260155.1 Phycisphaerae bacterium
TTCGCCTCGGACACTGGCAATAGTGGCTGCACTCGTGCCGTTCGCAGTCGAAGGGGAGAATATATAAACCTTTCCTTCCCCATCGGCATTGTCGGGCGTGTGGCCACTCTGGATCGCGGCGATGATCACTCGGCCAGTGCTCGTGGTGTCCATTCGGAATCCAAACTGGTCGCCATTGGCTTCGCCACTCCACGAGACAGCCAGGGCATTCGTCGTCGCATCCGTGCTGTCCAGTGCAGTGCCGCCGGGAATACGAAAGACTGACCCGGGCACACTCACGCCATTGGCCGTCGCGGCATCGTTGCCGGGGGCGCCGACGTAAACATCATCGAGCGAGGCCACTGTGAACGCGGCAGTGGCCAGTGAGAATCCGAAAAATAGCTCGTCATCACCATCAACGGCGATGCCCGTGTAGCTGCCCCACATGTTGGCGGGCAAGTTCTCAAACGACCCGCCAGCCGACACGGAGAACCCCGGCTGGGGAATGGCGCTGGTCGCCCCGCCTTGAAGAATGACGACTCTGCCGTCAACGAAACCGTCCGCGCCGTTGTCGAAGAACGGGTCGCCGACGATCAGGTCATCGTGTGTCACTTCGCTGAATCGGGCCAGCGCGATGGTCGGCGCCCCGGTGCCGGCGTTCGTGTAATCGAGCGTGATGGTGCTAATGAGCGGGGCCGTCGATTGGTCGGCGCGAACAGAGTAGACCTTGTCGTCGGCGCCCGTTGCGCCGTTGTTCAGGTAGACTTTGACCACGGGTCCGGTTGCGCCGGCGTGACAGATGACGAGTTCGGGAGTCGTCGCGTTTCCACGAAGTGCGCCGACGGCGCAGTCGGTCACGGGCGCGCCGGTGTCGAGGATCTCGAGCAAAGTGAAATTCGCAACTTCGAGGCCGAACGTGTTGGCGTTGCCGGCTTGGTTGGTAAGGGGTTTGTAGATGCGAACGTCGTTGGCATCGTACGCACCGCCCGCGTCGTCCGCGCCCCAGACGATCACATACTCTCGCCCATCGTTCTTGATTTCGGCGAATAGGATGTTCTGTCCACGAAGCGCCTCGGCTGTGTCACCGACGGTGCCGACCGCGTCATGCGTCACGCCCGCGTAGCGAATTGTGCCGTTCGACCGAGGCCGACCGAGTTCGCTCAGCGCCGCGATGTTCAACGTCGTATTCGCCGTCGCCGAGGCAAGATTCTCGCCGACGAGCACTCTGACGCCCGTACTCGCCGAGGCGATGCTGACTTGGCCGGCATTGAGTCCCGCATTCACCGAGTATGTGCCGACCGGGGATGCAACGAACGGAGGCATGATGCTCACGATCGCATCGCCGGCAACCACGTCGACGCTCGCCAGATCGGCTGTTGCGGTCGCATCGTCGTCGACGGACGTGTATTCGATCGTTCCGGCCACGCGCGACAATGACGAGTACGCCAAGTTCGCCGTCGTGTTCGGCGGCAGAACGGTGGTGTAGATTGCACCCGTGGCGGCCAATCCCGCAAAGTCGCCTTCGGCGCTTACCTGCGGCTGCCATCGCGGAACTACGGTGCGACTCCCTGTATCCGCGAGCAACTGGCCGCTCGTATTGGTGACCTCCACATGGAAGGAGTATGCGCCAGGAAGAACTACGTTGGCCACGCTCTCGGTACTGCCGTCCTTATGAAGCCGCAACAGCGTTGTATCGACTCCGGCGGGCTCGATTCTCACGTCCACGCTGATCACGCCATCGCCCGGCGAGGACGGCTGGAGGATCATCACCGTTTCCAGAGGTTGCAAAACAGCGTCGGGCGTGCCAACCACGGTCCACTCGTAAAACACGCTGTCTCCGCCTGGAGCGTCTGGATCGGACGCGTTCGATGAAAGGAGCGGCACGTTTGCTTCGCTAAACACGATCGCTTCGCCGGCGACCAACGGAACGTTTGTCGATTGGTCGGGCACGGGGTCTGGTAGAGGCAATGTGGAATCCAGATTTGTCGGTGAGCACGTGGTGCTGGCGGAGCCATCGGCCGATGCGTCCGCGTCGCCAACCGTCGCCACAACCTCGATACTGTCACCAATCGCAGTAACCTCAACGGTCACAACGTCGGGGTCGGCGTCGGCGTCACCGGTGATTTCGACGCTGCCTGACGCGGTCCACGTGAACGTAGGTTCACCAGACCCGCCCGTTGCAATCGCTGTCAGGATGAACCGATCCCCGCTCGTGACCTCGTCCGGGCAGCCTTCGATGCTGACCGATAGCTCCGGGACGACCGTCCGGCATGCGAACTCGATGCATTCTTCATCGTCGGCGCAATCGAGGCTTGTGACGCATTCCACACAGCCGGTCCCGTCGAAGCAGGCTTCGGCGGCGGCGCACGGTTCGACGCCGTCTTTGCAACGACCGTCGGAGTCGCACACCTCATCGCCGTTGCAGAAAAGGCCGTCATCGCAGTCTTCACTCATGGTGCAAGGACTGATGCACACGTCAGCGTCTTCGCCGCATAAATCCTCGCTCGGACCGCAGGGTGGCCGGCCCGCGGCGCATTCATTCTCCACGCAGGACTCGTCGCCGTCGCAGAAGATGCCGTTATCACAGTGCGCGTCGGTTGCACACGCAACACACACCCCGCGCGCATTGCCTTCGATCATGCAATGCGGAGCGCCGTCGCTGTCGCAGTCCGTGTCCGCCGAGCACGTCGCCGGGGGACGCGCGAACGGGCACCCAGACAGCAAACCAACCGCCACCACGAGGCCAAACACTGCCCAATTCCTTAACAACTCAATGCACTGCCACTCGCCGCGGCTGACGTCTCGCTGATCGGTCGCCGATACCATTGGTGCTTCTCCTAGTTCTCTTGCCGCCTACCGAATTGTTCCCCACGCCGCGCCCGACGCAGTCGCCGGAAGTGTTTAACTATCCTTAGTGTCCGTCAACCCGGTGATAGGC
>JAJDDU010000481.1 GCA_029260155.1 Phycisphaerae bacterium
TGAATAGAGCCGTCGGATACGTAGCGATGGTGCACGTCGCGGATTTCGATTCCGTCGCGACCCTTGCCGACAAGCCAGAACGCGGCGTCCGGTCCTGAGAATACTCCAGCCTCGACGTGGCCGACGGCGACGGGCATGCGGGTCTGCGGGTCGGTGAGCAGCTTGACACGAGAGGTGTATGTGCCGGCGTGGTCGATGACGCCAATGAGGCACTCGGAGGCGAGTACGGCGGAGCCGGCTGGCGCGCCTTGCTCGGCGGAAAGGTTCAGCGAGAGGGCGGTGGACACTACGCCGGAGTGTCGGGTGACGCCGTGTCGCGTTCCGCCGAGGATCAGCTTCGACCGTCGCCAGGAGGCAGCGTCGTCGGAGATTACGCGGGCGGGGATTAGCTTGCCCCGCGATCCGAGGCCCCGCGCGCGAACGCGGGTCAACTGCTCGATGTCGCGTTGCAGCCTTCGATTGTCGGCTGCGATGGAATCGACCGTCGAACGGTATGCGTCGACGATTTTCAGGTCTGAAGAGGGATCTCTGTTTTCGCCGCCGGGTAGGGCGTCGGCTGCGCGGTTGAGGCCGTCCTGGAATGGGACAAGCACTTGGAGGAGATCGCTAAAGCGGCGGGTGATTTGGGTGGGGAGGAGCATTGCGAGGGCTGAGGTGAGCAGCAGGGCGATGGCGACGCGCCAAGGGGCCGATCGACGGGATTTCAGGCCTCGCGTGCGTTTCACATGTTCGCCCAATCACCGGTTGGAAACCGGTGTCATACTACCGCATGTCGTCTTCGTCTGCTTCGACCGCGGCTTTCCATCGGGAGAGGTTTTCGAGATAGACGGCTGTTCCGCGGGCGACGCAGCTGAGCGGGTCGTCGACGACGGTGCACTCAAGGCCGGTGGTTGCGGCCAGGACATCCGCGATTCCGTGGAGGAGCGCGCCTCCGCCAGCTAAGTGTATCCCGTGTTCGACGAGGTCGGCGGCGAGCTCTGGTTCTGCTTGTTCGAGGGCGCGTGTGACGCATCCTGCGATCTGACCGACGGGATCTTGTAGGGCTTCGCGTGCTTCGGCGCTGTTGACGACCGCTCTGCGTGGCAGGCCGCTGATGAGGTCGCGTCCTCGGACCTCCATCTCGCGTTCGCCGTCGGGGTACTCTGCTGCGGATCCGATCTGTATTTTGACACGTTCTGCTGTCTGGTAGCCGATCATGAGGTTGTAAGTGCGTCGCATGAAGTTGACGATGGCGTCGTCAAACTCGTCGCCCGCGACGCGAATGCTCTCGCAGACGCTGATGTCGGCGATGGACATGATGGCGACCTCTGTGGTTCCTCCGCCGATGTCGACGATCATCGATCCGGTGGGTTCAGCGATGGGGAGTCCTGCGCCGATGCCGGCCGCCATGGGTTCATCGACGAGGTAGACGCGTCGGGCTCCTGCCCGCTCCGCGGAGTTGTAGACGGCGCGTTTTTCGACGGCGGTGATTCCCGACGGTACGGCGATGACGACGCGCGGCTTGACGAATCGTCGGCGGCCGTGAACTTTGCGGATGAAGTAGCCGAGCATGGCTTCGGTGATGTCGAAGTCGGCGATGACGCCGTCTTTGAGTGGGCGGATTGCTTCGATGGAACCGGGGGTCTTTCCGAGGTACTCCTTGGCGACGAGTCCTACTGCGTTTCCGTTGTCGAGCACCTGATTGGTGCCCTTGCGGACCGCGACGACGGACGGTTCATTCAGAACGATGCCCTCACCCTTGACGCAGACGAGGGTATTGCACGTCCCAAGGTCGATCCCCATGTCGATGCTGAACGCACCGAGAAGCGAGTCGAAGATCACAGTGTCGTGTCCTTTCGGAATGCGCCGCGCACGCGGGACGCAAGAACCGCGATGCAGGCCGCGCTAGGCGCCGAACGGTAGCCAGGTTCCGAAGAGCTTCTGGCTTGTGACCGAAACGACCACCGTGGCAGCTAGCACAAAGACCACCGCGATGGCAAGGAGCACGGTGTAGATGTCGCTCTCCGGTGCCGATGGAATTCCGCCTTCACTCATGCTCAGAGACTCCGGTTCAGAGCGTCGTCGCCGTCACGATGACGCTGATTGCGTTCGTGGGCCCTTGGGCAATCCAAACGCCACTTCCGTAGCTTACCAGACTCCGGGCGATCTTAGAAGCGCGTTTGGATTACGGGGGCGTCGCAAAGTGAAATTCGTCCTCCGCGCGGTCGCCTTTCTGCGGAGACACGCCCGGTGCTGAGCGAATCAAGCGGCCGGATGACAGATTCGGCTCGATGTCCGTGACCTCGATGTCGCCGATGTAGGCGGTATCGCGGAATACCACGAAAACCGCGCCCACCTCCACGCGGTCGGCTGAGCCGACGCTGAGGGTGACGACATCTCCATCCACGTAGGACACATGCCCGGCGATTCGCGGAGCAGCGGGGGGCGATGCAGGGCGAATATTGCTCGATGGTCCTCGCCCTTCAAACGCGGCCGCAGCGCCACCGGTCTCCGAAGCGCCGGCGTGTTTGAGCATTTTTCGGTTTTCTTCGCGGAGAATGTGAATCTGCTGAGCCTGTTGGCGTTCGCGCTGGGTGAAGACGGTGACCTGTGTCGTCAACTCGTTGACGCGCTGATTCAAGTCGATGTTGCGGCGTTCGAGTTCGATGTTACGCGTCTCGAATACCTTGCGTTGTTCGTCGATGGCGGCACGGCTGCTCTGCGCGACGCCGAGCTCGTTTGTCAGACGCTGGGCGAGCGCGTCGGCGCGTCGTTTTTCGCTGGTCAGCTGGGCGATTTCCCCTTGCTGCGCGGCGACATCGGCGTTTTCGTCTTGCAGGTCACGCTCAAGCTGCGCGATGCGCTCAAGATGGGCCCTGATGCCGTCGCGTGCAGAGGCAATGGCTGCGGCATGTGAGGCCATAGCGCTGCGCTGGGCTGCATAAGCCAGCTGCGATTCGGTGCGGTAATCTTCCGCAACGCTCTTCCAATTGTACGTCCGCGCTGTGATCGCCACGGCGGTCATTGAAAAGGCGATACACAAGACAACGAGTAAGATGACAAGAACTTTAGTAACAGCGCTCAAGAGTGATCTCCGTCGTGGGCGGTCCGCGCGGGCGACTTGAAAAAGTCGACTGAATTAGCGTTCGTCATGGTCGTCAACTGACCGATCCTCTCGCCGCGTAACGGGCCGCGTCATGTCGCCGGCCGAGGTTCCGGACCGGTCACGAACCATGTCGTATATCGTAGGAGGCCGATCGTTTCAAGCCCTCAAATCGCGGTTGGTCGTTCGCGACGGTGATTTCGCTCAATTGATGGCCGCCTTCCGCCACTCGAGTCTTCGATCTTCACTGTCCAGGCAGTGGCTCAATCGACCGCCAAGAAACGTCGCCACCGGCCTGCCGACGACGCCCCATCCGGAGAAGGGGGTGTTTCTGCTCTTGCTGTGAAATGCCACGGGGTCGATTCGCCATTTGGCGTGAGGATCGATCAAGGTCAGGTCTGCCGGTCGGCCTGGCGAGAGCGTCGGCACTTCGAGGCCCAGGACTTCGGCCGGCGCGACGGTCATGCGGTGAATCAGGCCAAGCCAGCCCATAGGGCTTGCGTCGGGAAAAGCCTTCAAAACAAGGGCGAGCGAGCTTTCGATGCCCACGATCCCGGGTGGGGCGGCGAGGAATCCCTTGGCTTTTTCGTCGGCTGCGTGCGGCGCGTGATCGGTCACGATACAGTCGATCGTTCCGTCCACCAAGCCTGCTTTGCAGGCGTCGACATCGGCTGCGGAACGCAGTGGCGGGTGCATCTTGGTGTTCGGGTCTCGTTCGGTACAGGCTTCGTCGGTGAGGAGGAGATGGTGTGGACATACTTCCGTGGTGATCGGCAGCCCTTCCGCCTTGGCATCGCGAACGAGTTGGACCGCGCCGGCCGTGGAAATGTGTGCGACGTGATAACGAGCGCCAGTTTCTCTCATGAGGGCTATGTCGCGCTCGATCATGCGATCTTCGGAAGCGCGGTCGAGTCCGGGAAGTCCCAGCCGATCGGAAACTGCCCCTTTGTGCATGACGCCCCCAGCGGAAATGGACTTGTACTCGCAGTGCTGTATCAACACGACGTCGAGGTCTTTTGCCTGTTGAAACGCGGCGCGCATGAGGTCGTCGTTCTCGACGCCGTCGCCGTCATCACTGAACGCGATCGCACCGTGTCGCCTCAACGCCGCCACATCCGCGAGTTCGATGCCCTCACGGCGGGCGGTGATTGTGGCGACGGGGTAGACGCGGCAGGATCCGACGGCGCGGGCACGCTCGATGATGAGCGTGAGTGTTTCGACGGTG
This sequence comes from Phycisphaerae bacterium, assembly GCA_029260155.1. Taxonomy (GTDB): domain Bacteria; phylum Planctomycetota; class Phycisphaerae; order UBA1845; family UBA1845; genus OFTM285. The sequence continues at coordinate 4,308 of JAJDDU010000481.1, forward strand.
TCAATCGCCGGTTTGGTGTTGGGCATGCATGCAACGGCGGTGAACCCGCCCGCGGCGGCTGCGCGCGTGCCGGTCTCGATCGTCTCCTTGTGTTCGGCGCCGGGTTCGCGGAGATGGACGTGGATATCGATGAGCCCAGGGCAAACGATGAGGCCTCGGGCGTCCACCACGGGTGTTCCAGGCGCCCGTGCATTGGGATCGAGTGCCGCGATACGCCCGTCTGTGACGAGGACGTCTCCCGTCCGGTCGAGGTGCTGGGCGGGGTCCACGACCCGGCCACCTTGTACTATGAACGTGCTGGGGTCTGTGTGCGATTCTCTCATGCGACACAACGTACCCGCATGATGCCGGCTGTGCCAACGTCGGGATTGGCATGCCTTGATGTCACAATAGTGAAGAATCGTCGTTTTTTGGGGTTCTAGGGGAGTGTCGTGGGCAATAAAGTTGGAAAATGTTCGGGATATGGGAACAAGAACTATTGAATCCGCGCTGTAGTCCAGGTAACCTGGGGGAAGTTAGGTAATATGCGTTCTAGGGCGGACTGCGCCCTAGTTGAACGTTTGGATGTGGGGATCCTCGCGACGCTTCTCCCGATTCGTCGTCCGCGGAATCACGTCATCCGTTCGTTGTTCATGTAGAACGCTCGGGGATCGAACAGGTGGAGGTGCGGAAGCCATGAAGCGCGGGCCGATAGCTTTCTCGATAGTCTTTCTTTCATTGATAGTGGCATTGTTCGCGATGCCTGTCCCGGCCGACGTTACGCCTGTCGGATCGAGTGGCGGACCGAGCGTGTCGGACATCTTGGCCACGCTGTACACGAACGGCGAGACCATTACGCGCGTCGACGATTTCGTCGACGGTGCCGATCCCGATGACGAGGGCTTGGCGCTTGAGTTGATGCACGGTGTCGGGTTCACGGGGCGCACGGATCAGACGTGGACCGACGGCATCGTCATCGTCAATGCGCGGGCTCGTTATGCGGGATTCTCACAGGTTTTCGGTTGGGAGCGCGACGGGAACGAGACGGAGCTCTTTGAAGTCTCGGGGTCCGGCTTCGGTGTTTC
>JAJDDU010000482.1 GCA_029260155.1 Phycisphaerae bacterium
AGCGCCTACCTGTTCGGGTGCTTCCCGACGGGCATGCACCCGTGCCTGTGTGCGATCCACATAGCGCCCGATTTCGAGGGGTCGATGACGATGCGGCGCGTCATCAGCCAAGATCCGGATGTCCAGATCTACACTGTTGAAGATGTCGCGTGGGTGGCCGGTTTCGGCGACGGTGAGATTCTGGTGACTGGGTTTGGAGCCTACCAGATCAGCGAAGCCGATGGCGAGTCGTTTCATCGCCTCACGCTGGCACTTGAGGTCGGTGACGCGCCCAAGACACTTTACGACAGTGGGCTTGTGCCTGGGGGCGATGCGTTTCCGGCCGCTCTTGGCATCGAGATTTCGATCCCCGATGCCCAGTGCTTCACGACGGTGATGGACCTTTCCGCAAACCGCATAGCCCGGATTCGTCGACACGCGCGGTTCGATACGATCGCCCAGTCAGACAGCCCGCCCGCGGTGTTGGAAGACGGCGATGCCCCATAGCAGTCCGCCGCCAGTTTCGCCGGCGATCCGGGTGTCAATCGTCGAAACGCACTTGAAAGCCCGCGAAATCGGCGAAATCAACGTCGTTGTCGTTGTCGAAATCGAAGACGAAGCACTCTGCGACGGCGAGTTCCCCGGGTTCTGTTTCGCACGCGTTGAATGTTGCGAAGTCGGCGAGGTTGACATTGCCGTTTGCGTCGCCGTCCCCAAGCTCGCTGCGCAGGATGGGACGATCGAACGGGAACACCTGGGCGGCTACGCGCGGGTCGGTCAAGCCGTTGGCCATGAAGTCGAGGAGCGCCGGCCGCACAGGAGGCGGAATGGCGATCCCGCCGATGAGCGGATCCTGATTACCGGGGAATTGCACTTGTCCATTGATGCCGAGATAGAAGTCAAGGACCTCGTTGAGGCTGAAGAGTCGCGCGTTGTGCATGAAGGTGCTCTTCAGTCCGACGTTCCGCAGCGTGGGCACCTTGAATCGCCCGCGGTCGGGCGGGAGGCCCGTGACCTCCGCACGCCCGGTGTCCTCGAACGGTGGGCGCAGGCCGATGTTGCGGAAAGTGCTGTTGGTGAAAAGAGGTGGCGTGTGGCAGAGGCGGCACGCGGACCCCTGAAAGAAGTTCCATCCTGCCTGTTGACCGGGCGTAAGAGCGTTGGGGCTTCCCGCTACGAATGCGTCCCACGGCGACTGGTCGGGCACCAGCGTGCGCTCGTACGTCGCGATGGCGAACGCGATGCGCTCGGCTGTGATCGTGGGATCGCCGAACGCTGCGTCGAACAAATCAGAATACGTGGGATCAGCCGACAACGCCGTCACCATATCCGGCGGCAGGTGCGTGGCCAGAGTCAACGGGGCGACGGCTTCGAGCTTGGCCACGACTTCATCCCAGTCGCGACTCTCGTGTGCCATCTCGACGTCACTGAGAATCGGGCCGACGGCTTGGCTTTCCAACGCGCCGCCGAGGGGGATGCTCACCGCGCCCGTCTGCGGATCGACAAACGTCCCGTTCGCCCGACCGTCCCAAAACCCCAGCGGAGACCAGAGCGCCCCGAACACAGACTGGGCGGAGCGGCCGGTGGTTTGCGGTTCGAAGCCGAACGCTGGATCAAAAACCGGGTCGTTGTTCGCGTCGGCCCGGGCGACACCTGGTGAGCCGAATACGTCGTCGGGCGTGCCAAACAGCCCGTCAAAACCCGGGTTCCAGCCAATTCGCGGGTCGGCTCCCGCGTGACTGGGAATGTGGCACGTGCCGCAAGAGACGCTGTTGTCGCTGGAGAGTTGCTCCTCCCAGAAGAGCAGTTTCCCCAATATGCGTTTCTGCTCGGTGATCGGGTTTTGCGGCGGCACCGGCACGGGTGGCAATTGCGCGATGGCAATACCCGCCAAGCCGAGGACGCAGATTGCCACCAAGAACGGCAGGCACGCTTGGCTGTTGGTGTCGACAGTATCACCGATCATTTTCCGCAGACGTGCTACGAACTGTTGCATGGGCCGGCTCCTATGACGGTTGATGTTCCCGATCCTCCCCAAGCATAACGATTCGATTGCCAAGAGATTGCAACGAATACGCTTAATCTGGGTGAACACTCCCCGTGTGCGAGCCCCTGGCTTGGCCATCCTTGCCCGGTTAGCATGCTGCACATGGGCTTGGTCGTGCAGAAATTCGGCGGTACGAGCGTCAGCGACGCGCAGAAAATCCACCGAGCAGCCAGGCGTGCCATCCGCGCCAAGCTCGACGGACACCGCGTGGTCATGGTCGTCTCCGCCATGGGCAGAACGACCGACAAGCTGCTCTCCCTTGCAAACGACGTCTCATCCAATCCGCCCAAACGCGAACTGGATATGCTCCTGACCACGGGCGAACAGGTCTCCATCGCACTGATGGCCATGGCGATTCACGACGCCGGCCACGAAGCCATCAGTTTGACTGCGGCACAGCTTGGGCTCATGACCGATAGCGTCCACACGAAAGCGCGGATTCAGAGGATTGAGCGCCAGCGGCTTGAACGCGAGCTGGAGTTGGGTCGGATCGTCATCGTCGCGGGTTTTCAGGGCATTGACCAAGCCGGCGAGATCACCACGCTGGGACGCGGTGCGTCGGATACGACCGGGGCGGCGCTGGCCGCGGTCCTCGGCGCTGGTGCGTGCGAAATCTACACCGACGTCGACGGGGTCTACACAGCCGACCCGCGACTCGTCCCTGACGCACGCAAGATCGACCGAATCAGCTACGACGAAATGCTCGAGATGGCATCGAGCGGCGCGGGTGTGATGCACTCGCGGGCCATCGAGTTCGGCATGCGTTTTAACGTGCCCATCCACGTACGAAGTTCACTCACCGACGCACCAGGAACTATGATTATGGCCGAAACCGAAGGGATGGAGACGATTGCGATTCGCGGTGTCACGCTGCGCGAGAATCTGGCCGCTGTGTTTCTGATCGGAATGCCCAATCAACCGGGGATGGTGTCGACGGTCTTCAGCGAGATTGCGGGCCACAACATCATCGTCGACGATATCATTCAGAACATCTACGACAGCGGTCGCAAAGCCAACGTCGGTTTTGTCATCGACGCCGAGGACGCGCCGGTCACCAAGGAAGTCGCCGAACGGCTTGCCAAAGAACAGGGCTACGAGGGCGTCGAAATCCACGAAAGCGTGTCCAAAGTCAGCGCCGTCGGCGTGGGCATGCGCTCGCATTCGGGTGTGGCTGCCAAGATGTTCGATGCGCTCAGCGGTGCGAAGATCAACATCTACACCATCTCGACGAGCGAGATCGTCATCAGTTGTGTTGTTTCGCGCGAGGACGGCCCGCGTGCGCTGGCAGCGATGCACGAAGCGTTCGAACTCGCGAAATCAAACGGCGGCGGGTCCGAAGGCTAAGCGATGGCACGCAGGCGCAGGCGTCGCAAGCTCCCCTCCAACATGCGACTTCCCCGTTTGCACCGCCGCCACCCCGTGGCCACCGTCGCGATCCCCTTGCTCATCGTGTCGGTGTGGATCGGACGCAGCCAGCATTCTCCGGCGCGCCCGCAGGTGGGCGACGATTACACCCGTTACCACGACCGCGAATTCACGGTCGTTCGGGTAGTGGACGGCGACACGGTCGACATCGACGCGCCGGACGGCCGCAAAGCGACCACGCGCATTCGCCTTTGGGGCGTGGACACTCCGGAAGTCGCCACTGCTCCGCGCGGCGAAATGTACTGGGGGCCCGAGGCGTCTGATTTCGCCAAGAAGACGCTGGCCAACCGACGCGTGCGTCTTGAGCTTGTCGAAGGCAACACACGCGGCAAGTACGGGCGATTGCTGGCCTACATCCGTGATGACGAGACAGGTACGATGTTCAACGCGTTGCTCCTGAGCGATGGTCACGCGTACGCTGATACGAGATTCGCGCACCCCTATCGCGAGCAGTTCCGCAGGTTGGAGCGCGAAGCCCGAGACCGCGGGTCCGGACTCTGGCGGGCCGTGACCACGGACCAGATGCCCCGCTGGCGCCAGCGGGGCGAGCATCCGTGACGGAAGAGTGCATCCCGACCGACGCGATACAATTACCCACATTTCCGCAACCTCCTCAAGTGTGCTAGTGTAGCGAGAGGTAGTACACGGTGACGTTTGTCATCCGACGAGAATCGATGCGCGGAATCAGTTTTGACATCTTGTTTGAGACCTTTCTGCTGGGGCTGAACAACCTCCGGCTTCACAAGCTGCGCAGCCTGCTAACTGCGCTGGGCATCATCTTCGGGGTCGCAGCCGTCATTTGCATGCTCTCGATCAGCGAGGGCGCCTCAGCCGACGAGATGCGCATGATCAAGCTGCTGGGCACGCAGAACGTCATCTGCAACTCCATCAAGCCCCAGGGCACGGTCCAGACCTCGCAGGAAACAACGGCGTTGCTTGAGTACGGAATCACCGAGCAGGACCACCTCCTGATCGAGCGGACGATTCCGCACGTCAAGCATGTTATCCCCTTGAAGTCGGTCGCCTTCGCCGTGCAGTTCCGCGACAGGAAAGTTGAGTGGGACACCTACGGCACATCGCCGGAGTTTTTCGAAACCGTGAATATCGGCGTGGCGGAAGGACGTGTGCTCACGCAACGCGACATGGACGATCTGAAGCAAGTGTGTGTGATTGGCGCGGACGTGCGGAAGGAGTTGTTCGGTTTCGAAAATGCGATCGGCCAATCGCTTCTGGCCCAGAGTGGCAGTGGGCAGATCCCGTACGAGGTCGTGGGCATATTGAATGAAGTGACGACGGCCGGCGCGCCCGCCCGCGGCGTCGAAGAACGCAATCTCAATCGCGAAGTGTACATCCCGTTTACCACCGCGCGAACGCTGTACGGCGACATCACGGCGCGACAATCGAGTGGTTCACGCGAGCGGGTCAAGTTGCAGTATTCGTCGCTCTACGTCACGGTTGACGACATCGAACACGTGCTGCCGGTCTCCGAAATGATCAAACGCGTGTTCGAGTACGGGCACGAGAAGCTCGATTTCGAAGTTAAGGTCCCCTTGGCTCGACTGAAGCTGGCCCAGAAGAAAAAGGCCAATCAGCAACTCATGCTGGGGTTCATTGCCGGAATCTCGCTGCTCGTCGGGGGCATCGGCATCATGAACATCATGCTGGCCACGGTCACCGAGCGGACGCGCGAGATAGGCATTCGCCGGGCGTTGGGTGCAAGGCAGCGCGACGTCACCATCCAGTTTCTTATCGAGACCGTCGTCCTGAGCACGTGCGGCGGAGCCGTCGGCATTCTGTTGGGGTGGGTGGCGGCCCACTCGATCAACCGGTTCGCCCAGTGGGAAACGATCGTCGAGCCGTGGACCATGATCGTCAGTTTTACATTGTCTGTACTTGTCGGCGTGTTTTTTGGGATGTATCCGGCTATGTCCGCAGCGCGACTTGACCCGATCGAGGCCCTTCGGCACGAGTAATAGAGCCCAATATGGGCGACAACAAGCCGCACTTCAGTGTGTCCGTTCGTGCCCAATCAATTGAGCGAACGATTTCAAGAATCGTTTGCGTCCCGAAATTCGTATGTTATATTCAATGATGTAGGTTGGCTCCCCCGTTGACTGTTCCCCCGAGGTGTTCGAGTCGGGTTCCTCGGTCCGTGCGCCTGCGGATCGAAGTGTGGTTGTTAGGAACCCGAGCGCCGGTTGTGTACGCACCGGCGCGCGTTCTCGGACGTATAAGGGACAGGCGATTCGTCAGAAGGACACGGACGGGAGAATCGATCATGGACCAGCAGCTAACAAAACGAGTGCCTCGAAGGAACGAGAAAGTGCCGCCAACGGCTTTGCCACCGGTCGCATCGGTGGTCGAGTCCCTGCCGGCTGAAGACCAGGTACTGTTGACACGCCTACTGTCCGAACCGACCGAGTACATCGGTGACGACCGGCTGTTGCCTCGCGGTGCCGACAAGACCCTCTTCGGTGTTGAGACGAAGTTCTTGGAACGAAATGCCACGCGTTTCGTTCGTCCCGCTTCGGTCGTGTGCGAAAAGAAGACCCGCGGATCGCGCGTGCCCACGCTAACAACCGATCAAGAGCAATTGCTGTTTCTGCGCTTCAACTATGCTCGGCGGGAAGTCCTGGCGATCCTGGATGCCTCCGCCGAGAAACGGTTGACCGCGGCGCAGACACGCAAGATGCTCGCCTGGGGCCATCGGGCACTGGTCGCCCGGAGCGAGATCGTCCGTTTCAATCTCCCGTTGGTGCTGGCCATGGCCAAGCGCACTCGGCTGGGCGGCACTGACTACAACGAGTTGATCAGCGAGGGCAACGTGGCATTGCTGCGCAGCTCTGAGAAGTTCGATTGCAGTCGGGGCTACAAGTTCAGCACCTATGCATGCCGTGCCATTCTCAAGAGCTTCTCGCGTGTGGCCATGCGCGCCAGCCGGTACCGTTCACGCTTTCCGGTCGAGTTCGATCCGTCCATGGAGCGGAGCGATTTCCTTGAGAGCAAGCGAACGGATGTCGAGTCGGATTGCGTCGAGGAACTCAAGAACATCCTCGTCAACAACGTGGCCGACCTGAACGACGTCGAACGAACGGTCATCAAGGAGCGGTTCGCCCTCGATCGCGCGAGGGTTCTCGAAAAGCCATCGCCGAAGACCCTTGAGGAGGTCGGTCTGCTCATCGGCGTGACCAAGGAACGCGTACGTCAGATTCAGAACAAGGCGCTGGCCAAGATCAGGTCGGCCCTCGAAACCGAGTACCTGGTCGCGTAGCAGGCGGTATTCGAATACGGTCCAACCAAGCGGCGGGCTTCGGCCTGCGCGGAGTTCCGCGCGGACTGAAGCCCGCAGTTCAAGTCGTCGCGCAACGTGTGAGACACGGTGCCAGTGCCCAGAGCCCAAATTTACGGCTTCCGGCTCCGAACCCTCCCGACGAATCCACGCCCTCTATACCGGGTGCATCCCATTTTGGGGGGGCGCGATTGAATAATTCGCGCCTTGCTGTACAGGCTTTGATGGCGGCGCGAAGTGTGGCGAGTGTTTTGCCGGGCGAGACGCGGGGGATGTCTGACCTCGCGCATACGCACAGTGATCCGCGAGGCGAGCTCCACGGATTTGCCACCTTTTTTGGGATGCACGCGGTCCGAACCCCCTTCACCCGGTCATTGGGCAGAACATGTATCACTTGAAAGGCGGGCGTTTCGAGCAGTTGGGCCAGAGTTGGCTGAAACACGGCTTCTGTGCATTGCAGCAGAATGTCTGCCAGAGTTGTTCGCCTGTTTGCGGTGGTTGCTGCGCCCAGCTCGGTGTGGGCTGCTCTGATCCGTACTCCGCGTCGCGGAACGGGCAGTTCAGCAACATGGGCCCCAAGAGTGAGATCAACCCTCACGAGGGAACGAATCTCGGCGTGCACGCCCTTTCCACCAGCGACACGATGCTCAGGGGACGCCTTCCGGTCCGCAAGGATGAACTCGATCCCGCGCTGAACGTGGGGGCGATCTATTATGTGGAAGGCCACTATGTTGCTCAGGATGACGCCCAGTTCGGCGACCGGGCGAATGACAACAACAACGCGTCCTACCGCTAGGTCAATGTTGTCCTGCCAAACTACGACCTGAGTCCTGCCAGCGGCACGGTAGGCGAGGACGCCGCCATCCACGCGTGGAAGGCCGTGGACGCGCAGGTTGAAATCGTCAACGTTGACGTACCCGACGACGGACGCTTCATCCTTGGATACCGAGTCACGGACAACGGCGACGGCACTTGGCACTACGAGTATGCCATGCACTACCTGTGCGCTGATCGCTCAGCCCGGACGTTTTCGGTTCCGCTGCCGAGTGGAGTGGCCGTTACAAACGTCGGCTTCCGTGACGTCGACTACCACAGCGGCGAGGTCTATGCCCTCACCGATTGGATCGACGCCCAGGCCGGCGGAGCCATAACGTGGTCAACGGAAACAGAAGCACAAAATGCAAACGCCAACGCGCTGCGTTGGGGAACGATGTACGACTTTCGGTTCGACGCCGATACTCCGCCGGAGCCCGCCAGCGTCACGATTGACCTGTTCAAAGCGGGCATTCCGGCGTCAGTCTCGGCCACCTCGGTTGGACCGCTGGCCACGGGGATTCCCGCAGCGGCCGATTGGGGCATGTTTGTCATTGCCTTGCTGTTGGGCGTCGCCGGAACGGTTGTCTTCGCGCGCCGCGGTCGGGTGGAGCACACGGGTCAGTAGCCCGCGGGTCGCCCCCCCTTGTGCGGATCACATGCGCCGAGCCAGCCGTCGGGCGTACGTACGATCGCTTGAACGACGCCCTTTTTCCTCTTGGTGGCAATGCGGTGGCCCCGGGCAGTAAGTGAGGCGGCGAGGTCGGCTGGCGGAAGGCGGTCGAAGTAGATCTCGTCAGGAAGCCACTGGTGGTGTAGGCGCGGCGTGGTGATGGCTTCTTCGGGCGGCATGTCGAAATCGATGACGTTGATGAGGACGTTGAGGACCGAGCTGATGATCCTGGGGCCGCCGGATGCGCCGATGAGCACTACGGGTTTGTCGCCTTCGAGTACGATCGTAGGGCACATGCTTGAGAGCGGTCGTTTGCGTGCTTCGACAGCGTTTCGGTCTGACTGCGTCAGCCCGTAGGCGTTGGGTTGGCCTGGGCGCGTCGTGAAGTCGTCCATTTCGTTGTTGAGTATGACGCCCCACTTGTCGATCGCAGCCAGCGAGCCAAAGGACGTGTTAATGGTCTCGGTGGCGACGACGGCGTTGCCCCAACGGTCGACGACGCAAAAGTGGCTCGTTCCGGAATCGTCCGGGAGCTGGACAGTGCCATAGTGATGGCACTCTGACGTCGCCGTTTGCCCGATGCAATCGGCGATGTTATCGGAATAATCGGTCGAAGTGAGCAGATCGACCGGGATATCGACGAAGTCGGGGTCCGCCATCCATCTCGCTCGATCGGCGAACGCATGCTTCATGGCTTCTGTGAAGTTGTGGCGGGCGAGCGAGGCGTTTCTCTCGGAGTTCACTCGCTCGAGTGTGTTGAGCGTTTGGATGATCGCGACGCCGCCTGATGACGGGGGCGGCATGGTAATGATCTTCAGGCCACGGTAACTGCCGACGATTGGCTGACGTTGTCGTACGCGGTATGTGCCGAGGTCTGAGGCACGGATGATCCCGCCGCGTTCCGCCATCTCGCGATGCAAGTCTTGGGCGAATTCCCCTCGGTAGAAGAAGTCCGGCCCGTCCTTTGCGAGGCGTTTCAGAAACTCCGCCATGTGCGGTTGTGTTAGCCGCTGACCCACTGAGGGGGTTTGGCCGTTGCCGAGATGGGTGCGGTAAACGTAGTTGCACGACTGCTTGAGCGACGGGTTCATGTCGTATTGTGCGAGCGCCGCGGTCGCAGCGTCGACATAGTGCTCGTCGACGGGGAATCCGTCGCGGGCGAGGCGGATCGCGGGCGCGAGCACGCGGGCGAGCGATAATGTCCCGAACTGTGCCAACGCCTGACACTGGCCGGCCACCGTCGAGGGAACCGCCACGGCGAGATGACCGTTCCGACTGGCGTCCGGTAAGTCCGCGCGGACGTACATGTCCGCGGTGGCGGCGGTGGGGGCTGTTTCGCGGTAATCGAGCACGGCCACTTCGCCGCTGGCGAAGCGGATGATCATAAACCCACCGCCGCCGGGTCCGGTGCTGTAGGGACGGGCAACGCCGAGCGCAAAGGGGTTCTCCTCCGAATTAGTTACTGGAGAAACGTCCCGGTAGAGCCTGTTTGACTTTGAGTGCGAAGTATTCGAGATCGTGGAAGCCGTAGGCGATGCGTTTGATGACTTTGATCTTGTTGTTGGCGCCTTCCAGTTTGC
>JAJDDU010000483.1 GCA_029260155.1 Phycisphaerae bacterium
TGCAATCACCCCGAGGCTGATGTAATCCGTCAGCCGACTCCCAGCCGGCAACTCCGCAATCGTTCGCGCCATCTTTGAATCCTCCATGATCCGACAGGAGGATACCACATCAACAACGCTAAGTGAACAGTATTAGGGCTAGGCCGAGAGGTCGCCCCTCTCAATCTCCCATACCCCCTCTACCTTCTCTGCGCCTTCTGCGGTTCAAACCTCGCCCCCCAAACCAACTGCCTATCACGCACAATCCTCAATTCTGAATCTGGATCTTCAATCTTCAATCGTCAACCCACGTGTCCCCTCCGCCCCTTCCCGAATCACACCCGTCTTCCGGCAGATCCGCTCGAAGTCATCCACGTTGTAAAACGCGACCACGATCCGCCCCCGCGCTTTCGACCCCTCCAATTCAATCGTCACCTTCGTCTCCAACACCTCCTCAAACCGCCTCTCCAGATCGCGCACCGTCGCCGGCAGTTTCTTCGGAGCCTCCTTCTCAGTCGCCGCCTTGGTACCTGACCCGCGACGCCGACGCTCCCGACGAATCAGGTTCTCAAGCGCCCGTACCGACAATCCGCGAGACGCCACGATCTCCGCCAACACTTCTTTCCGAACATCATCCGGTACGCCCGCCAGTGACCGGGCGTGACCCATACTGATCTGCCCCCGCGTCAACAAATCACGCACGCCGCCCGGCAACTCCAGCAGTCGAAGGTAATTCGTCACTGTCGTTCGATCCTCGCCCAACCGCATCGCAAGTTGGTCAGCCGTCACCCCAAACTCATCACAGTACCGCCGGTAGGCCGTCGCCCGATCCACCGCATTCAAGTCCTCGCGATGAATGTTCTCCACCAGCGCCAACTCAAGGGTCTTCTCGTCGCTGGCATCTCGCACGACCACAGGCACCGACGTCAACCCCGCCAACTGCGCCGCACGCCAACGACGCTCACCGGCGATGATTTCCAAGCCCCAAGGCTCCCGCCGGACGATAATCGGCTGAATCACACCGCTGGCCGAAATCGACCGTGCCAACTCTCTGACACTCGCATCATCCATCTTCCGCCGCGGCTGCTCCCGATTAGGTCGCAACTCCTCCACCGCCACCATCCGCGCCTCGATCGTATCCGCAACCCTGCCGCCCTGAACATAACCTCCGACCGCCTTCCCGGCGTCCGCGCGAGCGCCGTGTGCGGGAACCGCGACACTAGCCCGACCACCCTCGCCCGCAATCTGTGAAGTGCTACCAGGTGGCACTACAGAATCCGCGGTTTCTTCAGATCCACCCGCTTCTTGCGGCGCCTGCACAACAACTCGATCGCCTTCATCGCCCGATCCAGCCGGCCCGTATTCTCCGATCAACGAATTCAGGCCCCGCCCCAATCTTCTCGTGTTCTTGCTCATCGAAAACCCCTTCAAGAAAAGCGTCGCACCGCAAGGCCGAATCAGCGCGAGCCGACCCTCGGAGTGCAGAATAGCGCACAACCAGAGGAATGTAAACCGCGTTGCGGAGAGTCTCGCGAGAATCACCTCGGCGTTGCCAATCACCCGGGAATCCTCATCTGTATCCAAAAGACGCACCAGCGACTCCCATGTTTCACGTGAAACATCGAATCGTGGCGAATCTCGGCGTAGCTATCTACACTTTCAGCCTTGGAACGCCATTATTGGACTGCGGCAACGCTACGCGAGCACTGGTCCTGTTGGGTGGCCGCGAACAGTCATCGTGGGGAGCGGGGCCACTCGGGACGGCAAAACGGGACGGCAAGCCATTTCGTGTCAGCCTCTGGCACTTTTGCCGGACGTTTGCTATCTGAGCGGGAACGCTACAGATGCGGCTGACAGTCGATGGCTCGCTCGATGGCTTTTCGTACCTCGGCGTGGACATAATGGGGATTGGCGACGTTACGCCACAGGCCGAGCCGATCCTGGGGATCGGCGATGATGAAGTTGATCGTACCCAGGTTGGTGAGCGATTCCGGGAATCCCGTTGTCAGCGCTGTGTTGCGGATGTTGACCAGCGGGCACTCGAACACATCGGGCTTGAGGACACCGCGAAGACGCATCACTCGGCGGTTGGTCAGTACGTAGAATCTGGAGACCCAGCGCAGTAGTGCCACACCGACGCGCATGGCGAAAACAGCCAGGACAGCTGACATCAACTGAGGTTCCGAGAGTGATATCAACGCTGCCACCCACGACGCGCAAGCGATCAGACACATGCCCACAATCGCCCAGTTGGCTGAATCGAACACGACGAACCAGAGTGACGGCTTGATCGCGAAGATGATGGACTCGTCGCCGCCCAGTAGGTCAGCTGGCAACATAAGCGATTCCGCAGCCTCGTGCTCAGCGGCGACCTGATCGGGCGTTCGCGCAGCGGCGGCACGGTGAAACGGGGGACGGCGTGTACACATGATCCACCGCGCAGCGGGCGATTGCGATGGAGACGTTGCCTTCATCCTACCTATCCTCTGATCGAACCGTGTGGCCGATCAAGCGCGCCGACCGCACAACGCCCTCAGTGCGGCGATGCACAGTAGATTCCCGACACGGCTATCATAGCCAAAGCCATACCCCACAACAAACCCCCCCTCGCGCCCCGCGATCACCAAGGTGTTCCAGGGCTACTGAAGACACGCATGACAGCGTGTATCACGATTATCGGCATTCGGTGGAGCAAGTCGGCCAAGAAAACCACCGCTTCGTTGATCGCGGTCTGGGCGCACGGTCGATCCCGGCTCTTTTTTTGGGGTTCTCCTCCGAATTAGTTACTGGAGAAACGTCCCGGTAGAGCCTGTTTGACTTTGAGTGCGAAGTATTCGAGATCGTGGAAGCCGTAGGCGATGCGTTTGATGACTTTGATCTTGTTGTTGGCGCCTTCCAGTTTGC
>JAJDDU010000484.1 GCA_029260155.1 Phycisphaerae bacterium
CATCGGTGCGGCGCCCGTTCCCCCCTCCGCGCCGTCCACGGTGATGAAGTCTGGGACGATTCCGGTTTCGACCATGGCCTTGCAGATGCTCAGAAACTCGCTCGGCCGTCCGACACATAGCTTGAAGCCGATCGGTTTACCCCCGGATAGTTCGCGTAGCTGCACGATGAAATCGAGCAGCCCCTTCGGCGTGGAAAAAGCTCCGTGAGCGGGTGGGGAAATGACGTCCCGCCCCAATGGAACGCCTCGTATCATGGCAATCTCGGGTGTCACCTTGGCGGCGGGGAGAATTCCGCCGTGCCCCGGTTTCGCGCCCTGCGACAGCTTGATTTCGATCATCTTGACCGACTCAATCCTCGCCTTGTTGGCGAATTGATCGGGATCGAATTCCCCTTCGGCGGTTCGGCAGCCGAAGTAACCGGTTCCGATTTGCCAGATCAAATCTCCGCCGGGCTCAAGATGGTACGGGCTGATGCCGCCCTCGCCGGTGTTGTGTGCGAAGCCGCCGAGCTTCGCGCCGCCGTTCAATGCCAAGACGGCGCTCTTGCTGAGCGCGCCAAAGCTCATCGCCGAAACACCTAGCGTCGAGGCGGCATACGGTCGCTCACATCGTCCTTCACCGACGATGACGCGCGGTTCCCGCTCGGGCCGGGCTTTCGGCGTCAGCGAGTGCGCGATCCACTCGGTGCCCACCTTGTGCAAGTCCCGAATGGTACCGAAAGGGCGTGTATCGGTGGCGACTTTCGCACGCTGATAGATCACGCTGCGCAGGTCGCGACTGAACGGCCGTCCGGAGGTGTCCGACTCGACGAAGTACTGCTGGATCTCGGGCCGGATCGTCTCCATCCAGTAGCGTGCCCGGCCGATGACCGGGAAATTACGGATTACGGCGTGGGAACGCTGACAGCTGTCGTAGATCCCGAGCAGGGCCAGCGGACCGATGACAATGAGCGCCCACAGTGCCGCAGGCCATATCAGCGACAGTCCTCCTACGATCGCAAAACAGATCGCGGAGAGTCCCCAGAATATCTTCAACGGTGACACGGGCACTGCGTCTCCTGGCGGTCAGGCCACGATTTGACCACGCCGGATTCTAGCGGGGTCGGCACGTCCTTCCAAGAGCGCCACGGCTTGATGGTGGTTCATTGGGCGCAACCGCCACCATGCTCAAGACCGATGAGACACATCGCCTAGGGTCGCTTGCGGGCTTGCGTCCAACGCGATAGATCGGCGCTGTGTTTCGTGATGGCCTTGAGAGTCTGCGCGTCGCCTTCGTAGACGGAATACCAGCCAGGAGTCTCGTGTGGTGGGTCGCCGATGTAGACGCCGCCCGGACGGGCAGCGCCGGACCAGACCCAGATGTTCGATCCGGCGGTCGGCCCGCCCGAAGCTGCGGACTCCACCACGCACGTGAACATCGCGGCGAAGAAGCGATCCCGTAGCGTTGTAGGTGATTGCGGATCGTAGCAGTCGTTCAGCGGGTGTCTGTCGCGAGCAAGCCCGAATTCTTCGATCACCAGCGGCTTACGCAATTCGCGGGCCGCCACCTCATGCTTACGCACGTAGCCGAGTGCAGTGGCTTCCGCTTCTTCATACGTTTCCGGTTCAAGGGGATCGAACCAACCCCAGTTCTGCGGCCAGACGTGGACCGTCGTGTAGTCGATACAGTCGCTGTCGTGTGTTGCATTGAAATCGCCGCCGATCTCCCCTTCGGATCCTGTAGTGACCAGATGATTGGGGTCGAGCGACTTGATGAACCGCGCGGTGTCGTCAATCCACGCCTGCGGATAATAGCGCGGTTCGTTGGCAAGCTCCCATGCGAAGATGGCCGGCTCATCCCGGTACGCTCTGTGAGTGTAGGGATTGACCCGCTCGATGATGGCGGTGATGTGGTCGCGGAACCAAACTTGGCACTCTACGCATGTGTAGAATCTCTTGGCGTAGTCGCAGAAATCGCGCCAGTCGTTGGTGGCAGGGTAGGGTATGTCGCTGCCCTCATGCCAGGACACGTATTGTGCCATCCCCCCGCTCCATTCCCAGAAGTTGGTCAACGCGACCACGGCGTGCATGTCCCTACGACTGAGTTCCGCAATGAGCCTGTCGAGGCCATCAAGAACTGCTGCATTGTAGACACCGGGCGCGGTCATCATCGCAGGCTTCGTGCGGTACGGTTGAGAGTCCGGCCCTTCGAACGCGGCGAGGATGCGGATGTTGGAAACGCCAATCCGTTGCAGATGGTCCAATTCGCTGCGCAGGCGCGCCGGATCGCCGAGCGGCGGGGGCGAGCCCAAGTAGACAGCCTGCCAGAAGTTCACACCGGCAAATAGATGGGGGCGACCCTGGTACACGAACCGGCCAGAGTCGACGCTCACAAACGGATTCGAGGCGCAACCGGTTGTCAGGATTACGACTAAGCATGCAGCGACCGCAAGTCGCCATCCGTCACGCGCTCCGCCCATCAGTCAACCGTCCATTTCAAGTGCGGGTCATACGTCGAAAGGTCACGTTCTTGACAATCGTCATCGACGACAATCAAAGCATGCGCGGCGAGGACCGACGCATTGAACAGCGTCCACTTCAGCTCGACCGATCGGGGTTGGCGCGGCGAATCGAATTCCATCGTGATCCGCACGCGTGAGGTCCAGGCGCTGAGGCGCCGGGCGGTTCGTCCGAGGTCGTCGCCGTACTCACCGACGTCAAGGAACGCGACGCCTGCGAATCGCCCCGCGACGCGGCGTCCATCGATCGACAGCGGATTGTGCGCTGCGATGAAGCGGGCCAGTTCCCGCTGACAGCGAATCTGCTCTTCACCTTCGAAAAAGTCACGGCGCGAGCGGGGCAGGGCGATCCAGGTTTCCAGTAGCGGTACGGGCATGAAGAGTTCCAGGCGCACACCGGCGTCATGGACACGCACGATCGCACGGACGGTATGCTGCGCTTCGGACTGCACAAACCGCTCGGTGTCACAGCCTGACCCCGCAGCAGCGCTGCCGACCTTCGCGGACGCCAGTCGCACGACCTCGACGTTCCCGCCGCCGGTTAGTCGAACCGTCCCCAGCGACACGTCGCCGGCTCGAATGGCCAGGACGATACTCGTCGGCAAGACGTCGTCGGCCCTCCGCCTGACCTGTTGAAAGGACAAGTACTCGTTGGTCCCCCTCATTGCGAACTTCAGTGTGCAGCGAACGCGCGACCGTCTCAGATCGTCAACGCTCAGCCCATCGCTGCCGTCGCGATCCACCTTGCAGGAATCGAAGCGCCCGTCGACTTCCTCGCCGCGCGCGTCGCGGACGACAATGGACCGGCACAAGGCCCGTCCGTGCATTTCAGCCGCGCGCCGGACCTCTTCGATAGCGTACAGACCTTCCGCGTTTGGGCTTAGCTTCTGCGTGTGGAGCAAGTCCTCCGCACGAATCTCCAGCGACAAGACGACCGCTTCCTTCGTCACCAACGCCGTTCCGCGTGTTACCGTCATCGGATGGCCGAACGCGGGAAGCGCAAGCAGCCACACGCCATAACAGGCGGCGAACCGGACTGTCATCGCCCCGTCAATCTTACTTGGCCGCATGGATGTCGATTTCCGTGAAGAAGGTTCCCGGTCCAATGTCTTCGACCACCCAGAGCAAATGCTGGTACGGTCCGATCGGCCCGTCGACGCCCGCGATCGACGAGCCGTGCGTGCCGCCCTCGCCCAGTTTCCGGGTATCGACCACCGCCAGCAGGGTCCATCCGTCATGGTTGTTCTTCTCGATGGCCGGATCGGGCATGGTTTCGTCGGTGGAACCCCAGAGCGAGAAGTACTGCGGCGCACGGTTGTCGCGATGCCACGAGTAGGTGTTGATTCTGGCCAATCGCACACCACGCCCCAGGTCCGCATGGAATCGTCCGGCGTTGTCGAACCAGACGCAGTGACCGGTGTCGTCTTCGTTTTCGGCGATCACACCGTCATTTAGACGTGGCAAGGACTGATCCACACTCCCCGAAGCGGAATGAGGGCGAAATTCCCCGTCACCATCGAAATACCGGAACGAGATCGCGCGCCCGGTAGCCATATCAGCGAAATCGTCGGTCACCGGAGCTCCCATGGCCAATGCTGCGAAGTTCTCCTGCCGCTCGATCGTCGCGGTCGCGGTCGCAGCCTCTCCCTCGAAAACGGGCGACGGCGTCGGGGGATAGACGTGTCGCAATTCGATTGGCTTCCGGCGAGTGAAGTCGTCATAGAGCGCTGCCGCGGGGCGAACCGCATCATGGGGCCCGTCGGTGACGGTCATCGCAAGGACTTTGATCTTATCATTGTCCGGGAGTGTGATCGTCTTGGCGTCTTGCGGAAGGTCGATTCTGTACTTGAACAGGTAGCTGAACTGGTAGGCTTCGTTGCCGTGCTGCGCGTGATGGCGATGCGTGCAGAACCAAGCGATGTCGTCGCGTTTGATGTAGCCCGGGTTGATGCCGATCACCCGTCCCTCGCAGCGGAAGTCCACCTCCTTGAATTCCCTGTCCCAGACGCGGTCATCCCACTGGCCGACGAACCCCGTCCATGCCTGGATCGTCAGATCGTGCGGCATGCCGTCTACGAGGAACCTGCCCGTTGTGTCCTCGACGGCCGCGGCGAGCAAGTAAAGACGACTCCAGTCGCCGCTCGGAATGTTGATCGATTGTCCGCGGCAAGCCAGCGCGTTCGCCAGCCCGGCCTCGGTCGGCCCCAACTCGAACTGGACCCCCTCGCTGGTGATCGTGGGTGGCAGCATTTCCGCTGGGATGGATCGCCCCTCGCCGTCGAGCGAGCCGTCCGTGCGGTCGGCGTCCGCCGTCACGACGTCTTCATTGTACGGAAGTGTCACTGCTTGGCACGACTGCGGTCCTCCACCGCGCACCGGCGGGTCCGCGAGACGCACTGCAAAACTGCGCGGACTGTAAGGCGACAGGTCGAACAGCAGTCTACCGCTCCCGATTTTCGCGTAACCGATGCGGCGCTCTTGGCCGTCGACCTCATAGGCTTCGACGATGGCGGCGGGAAAGCCCAACGCGACATTCTCCACAGGCCGCCCCCACAGTTCCTGCACGCGAACGATGGTCATCTCTCCGTGCTCGGCCCGTTTGATCGCGCGCGCGTCTACTTGGTCGGTGCTGAGACTCATGAAGGAAGACGAGCGTCCCAGTGGTCCCGCGTGCCTCTCCGATTGAAATGCGATTAGCGGCTGATTCAATCGTCGCCCCTGCCATTCGCTGCGCCCGGCGCGCCAGTCTCCGCGATGGCCGTAGATTGCGTAGGTGATGTCGTGCCGTCCCCAGTCCTGACTGTGCTGATCCAGATAACTGTGTCGGACACCGGGCGTGTAGAGCAACGTCAGTCGCAAAACTTTGCTCGCGGGCTTGTCCGATCCGAACTTGCAGTCCTCAAGGATTGAAACTCCGTATTCGCCGGATCGGTCGGTCAGATCGAACCACTCGTGAGACGGCACCTCGTACTTGGTCGGTTCGTTGTTGCCCCGGTCGATCGTCCCCATGCCCCAGTTGTAGGTCGCATTGGCGTTTGACACGGTCAACGGGAACGCGGCCTTAAGGGTACACTCTGTGGACTGCCAGTCCGCGACCGTTTTGAACTCCACGCGTCGACCGGCCGACCCGCGCGACAGGCGGATACGCTGGGTGATCACCGAATCGCGCGCTGTGCGTTCGACCTCAATCGCGATTCGCACGGGGCCATTTTCCACAATGCTGATCTTGGCCGGACCCTTCACGAAATCGACAGGCCCGTGCTGCCGATCGGTCCAATCCATATTCCACGCAGGCCAATTGGCCGGCCTTTCGTAAGTGAATTCCAATCGCGCGGGACGGGACAGCAATTCGCGACCGACTTCCTTGTCCCAAATACCGGCCACATCCCCGTCTTCGTTGAGCGTCACCCGGAAGAACGCGTTCTCCAGAGTACGCTCCGTGACGCGAAGCGGACGGTCATCTTGATACGGCTTGTCGCTGGATCGCACGTCGAACACGGACAGCGATACCGGCGCTACCTTTGCGGGGAACACGATCTTCACGTTCGCCCCGGACCGCTCAAGGATCTGCGAGGGAACCACGCTGCCGCCGGCATCGAAGACGCGTACCGCCGCCGGCGCATCGGCGAACGTCACTGTTGCTTCGACGAGATCGTTGCGTTCGATGGCGAGCGCGTTGTAGACGACGAGCGGTTGGCCTGTAGTGTTGGTATCCATCGCGCGCGCCACGGCGGCGACCGAATCCGTCAGCACGGCTGCAAAGCCGTTGGCGGCCACGATCTCGTCATTCCACGAATAGGTATATGCGCGCGGGATGCTTGTTCCGGGCAGAATGTCGTGCATCTGATTGGCCAGTAGCCGCTCCCACGAGCGATTGAGCTTTTCGAGCGGGTAGTCGGCGTTGCCCAGCCAGTCGGCCATCACCGCAGCGCGTTCCGCCGCATCGGCGAGAATCTCGTTCTTACGGTTCCAGCGTTTCATGTACGCCTGGGAAGTGAGCGTGCCGGCGGAATGCTCGGTCAAGAGTAAGTCGCCGCGATAGCGCGGTAGGCGCAGTCGCTGGTCGTCGGTAATGTCCTTGAACATCTGATCGGAAGAGACGAGCGCCACGCGAATCTGCCCGTCGGGATTGCCGATGCTGGCGAGATAGTTGGCGACATCCTCGGCCTTCGGTGCCCCGCCCTGATCGCCGACGCCGTAGTAGTGGTAGTCCGCCCAGACGCCGTACTTGCGCCCGTTCTCCAGTACTCGGTCCACCCACTTCGGATTGGTGTCGACGCGACCCTCGATCGCGCCCACGTACGCGCCGGGGTCGAACGCCGCAATAACCGATCGCCCATCGAGCCCTTCCCACATTCCGATCTTGAACGGAATGCCCATGGCCGAGCCCCACGTGAGCTTCTGCGTGGAGAAGCCCTTGAGACCGCAATGCGCCCAGATCGACGGCATCGACGCGGGAAAGCCGAAACAGTCCGGGAGCATGAAGTCCACGCTCTCCTTGCCGAACTCGGATCGGAAGTAATCGTTGCCGTAGAGCACTTGGCGAATGATCGCCTCCGCAGAGGGCACGTTGACGTCGCCCTCGTCCACGGAGGATCCGGAAACCAACCAGCGCCCCTGGTCAATGTAGCTTCTAAGCCGTTCAAACCTCTCCGGGTAGTACTCTTTCATCATCCGGTACCGCACGGAGCCGGTGAAGTTGAAGACATAGCCGGGGTAGTTCTCGAAGCGGTCGAAGTTCTCATCCAGCGTGACGCGAATGTAGCGATCGATCGTGGTCGCAAAGTCCCATCGCCACTGCGTGTCGAGGTGCGCGTAGCCGACGCAGTAAAGAACCTTGTCCTTGGAAAGGTCGAACATGCGCTCGCTTGTCGGTTCCGCGCCCGCCACCGCGGAGAGCATGACGCCGAGCGCAAGTAGCTTCGCCGAGTGTTGCAAGAATCTGTGAGGTTGCCGCTTCACACCATAGCTCCTCTGCTAGTTCACCGACGTAAATCGAGCCGCCGCAAGCCGGCGTCCACAAGGCTGGCCGTCAGAATAACACCGCCGAGCACCACCTTCTGCCAAAAGTGCTCGACCTGCAACAGATTCAGACTGTTGTTGAGCGTGCCGATGATCAGCGCCCCGACCAGCGTCCCCGTGACGCTACCCCGACCGCCGAACAGGCTGGTCCCGCC
>JAJDDU010000485.1 GCA_029260155.1 Phycisphaerae bacterium
GATGAACATCGATTCCGATCGACCACATGGTGAGTCTCCTTCTTGAGGTCCTGGGGCTCCTTGATCGAGGCTACGACCCCCGATCCGAGACCCCGAACGTACCCAAGGGGAGACTCGCTTCATAGTTTCACGGTTTGGCCGCAGGCTGGTAATCCACGTGCAAAGGAAATCCGCCCAGGCTGTTGGGCAAGCTGCGATATCGACGCCTAACTTGGACCCACCGTAGCAGTCCCCGACCGCTGGCTCTATTAAGGAGACCAAGTCCGGGGTCGAAGGACGGTTGCGGTGGAGCCGTACGGACGAGTTCGCGGGGCTGATCGGGGCGGGAAGCACTCGGCCCATCGCCCGGACGCTGAATTACTCCCAGCGTAGCGCATGGGAGATCCTGGCCAACCCCAGCCCAGCCCTGACACGCGCCAAAGGGACCGGTCGGCGCCGAAGCTGGATCCGCTCAAGCCGGACATCGACGAGATCCTCGATCTTGCCGTCGAGATGCTAACAACTAAAGGCGCTCTGACCCCATATAGCTAAGGTAGCGGGCCGGTGAAATCGTCCTGAAACGCGCTGAAGTCGACAAGGTCTACGTCACCGTCGTCGTCGGCGTCGAAGTCGCCGCAGGAGCCGACATTCAGCGTGACGTATTGCGCGGTCTGATGTGGATCATCACAGTTCACGACGACGCCGTCCGACGCGATCAGTCGCAGCACGTACGCGCAGGCAGGCAGCGTGGACGTGTCCCAATTGGCCAGCGGGGAGCCGAAGACGTTGGCAGTGCCCGAACTCAACGTCTGCCAGCCTGCGATGTTTCCGCCGGCCACCTGAAGCGTCCACCCGTTCAGGTTCGCGTCCGTCACCGTGCCGACGATCTGCACGATGCCTTCCACGTAGGCGCAGTTGAGCGGATTGGCGATGTTCACGGTCGGCGGCGTGTTGTCGACGACGATCGTGTGGACCAGCTCGCTCGTGTTCCCGCAGGTGGTTTGGCCGGCCAACTTCACCTCGTAGTCGCCGTCCGGCACGCCCGTGGAATCCCACGCACTCAGTGGGTTGTTGATGACCGAGCCGTTGAAGACCCCGTCGCCGATCGGCGAGAAGCCGCCGCCGCCGGCGGGACGGTAGCCGAGCGTGTAGTGATCGAAGCAGAGATTGTCCCACGCCGTGCCGTCGAAACACACGGTCCCGCCGTAAACGCTGCCATGCGCCGGCGATCCCATGGCGACGGTGTCGAACCCCCCGTCGCGCCAGATGACCTGTACATCGGTGACCGCCTTGCCGCAGGCGTTGACCGCGGTCAGACGCAGGAAGTAGTAGCCTTGCGCCAACCCAGCGGCGTTCCAATTGCCGAGCACGCCGCCGATTACCGGTGCCGTGCTCTCGCCGATGAGCGTCCATGCCTCGCCGTTTACGGGGCGGTACTCAAGCGTGTACTTGCCGAATCCGTCGTCGGGGTCGTCGGCGGTTCCGGTGATCTGGATGTTGTCGCATCCGCAGGAGAAGGACGCAGGCGCGGTGAGATCGGCAACGGGCGCAGTCGTGTCACCGGCGCACAACGTCACGTTGACGCCGAGGCACAGGTCGCATGCACTGGCGTTGTCGTTGTAGGCGGCGACCTCGAAGAGATAGGTTTCGCCCGCGGACACGGGGATGGTGACGGTCCCGCCGAAGAATGAGCAGCCGTTGTCACAGGCCGCCGTCTCCGTATCGTCCGTGCAGAGCTCGTCGAGTCGCACCGGGAATTCGCAATCGCCGGAGGACTTCCACGGCTGAATGACCGTGTCGAAGCTGGTCGAAGGATGGCAACTATTAAATGTCAGCAGACCGTTGATGGCCGGTGTCACCTGGAACCACACGGCGTGGCCGGGGTTGAGTCCGCAGCTCATCTCGAAACCTCCGGTCGCATTCGTAACGTCCATGACGACCGAGTGGATTCCCGGTTGCCCGGAAATGACACGCGGACCACAGGGCGAAATCGCCGGGGGTTCGCCGGGACATTGAGCATAGGTTGTGACGCCGAATGCCAAGAAGGCGACCCCAAAAAGCGCTATGAGCCTAAACTGTGACACGGTCGATTCTCCTTTACGCTGATCTTCTCAATCCGCCTTCGCGTGCCGTAGGACGGGCCGAACGCGCCTTCGTGTGGTCCGTATAACGCCACAATTACACACTGCACGTCTGGCCATGCACATAGTACGCGACGTTCTGGTACAATTCCCATCAGGGAATAGACATTTTTCGAAAGGTTAATCGGTGGAACGTGGTCCGGAAGACATCACGCGACTCCTGGCGGAGGTCGGCGCGGGGGAAGCCCGCGCCGTCGACGCGCTGCTTCCGCTGGTCTATGAGGAATTGCGGTCCTTGGCCCAGGATATGCTACGCGGGGAGCGGCAGGGGCACACGCTGCAGCCGACGGCGCTGGTTCACGAAGCGTACCTTAAGCTGGTTGGGCAGACGCGGGTGGAGTGGCGAAACCGGGCGCATTTCTTCGCGGTGGCGGGTCAAGCGATTCGCCGCATCCTGGTCGACCACGCGCGAACGCGGAAGCGGACCAAACGCGGCGCGGACCGCCAGCGCGTGGTGTTGAGCGACGATCTGGTCTCGGCGTTCGATCGTTCGGTTGATCTCTTGGCGCTGGACGAATGCCTGGCGGAATTGGGCGACTCCCATCCGGAATTGGCTCAGATGGTGGAGATGCGATTCTTCGCGGGGCTGACGATCGAGGAGACGGCCGGCGTGCTGGGGACATCGACGAGCACGGTCGAACGCGACTGGCGATTCACACGGGCGAAGCTCCATGAGAAACTCGTGGACAGCACGGCTTCGGGGGCTGGCGACGATGATCGACCGCACACAACGCACTAGAGAGCTCTTTGAAGCGGCGGTGGCGCTCAGCCCAGCGGATCGCGGGGCGTACTTGGACCGCGCGTGCGGCGGCGACCCGTCGCTGCGCGCCGAGGTCGAGCGGGTACTGGCTGCGGATGCAGCTGCCACCGGTTTTCTGGAATCGCCTATACCGCATGCTGCGTCGGTCAGCGATCCGTTGATCGGCCGTCGCATCGGGCGTTTTCGCATCAAGCGTTGCATTGGCAGCGGCGGCATGGGAACGGTCTACGAGGCGATCCAGGATCAGCCGGAGCGGTCGGTGGCGCTGAAAGTGCTGCGTGCGGACCGCGTTCGGGCGGAGGCGATCACCCGGTTCGCGCACGAATCGGAGATTCTGGCCCGCTTGCAGCACGCAGGCGTCGCACAGATTTACGAGGCGGGGACGTACGCGGAAGGTGGAGTGTCGTTGCCCTATTTCGCGATGGAGTACCTTCCGGACGCACTGCCCATTACGCGGTTCGCGTCCGATCGAAGCGCGACTCTTCCGGAAACATTGGAGCTGTTCGCACGGGCGTGCGCTGCCGTGCAATACGGACACCAGCGGGGCGTAATTCATCGGGATTTGAAACCAGCGAACATCTTGGTTGTCGAGGAGGAAACGGCGCCGGGGCGCGGAACGGGGTGCTCTGCTGCCCAGCCGAAGATCATCGACTTCGGCGTAGCGCGGGTGACGCGAACGGGCGCGGAAATCACGTCGACGCAGACGGAGCCGGGAACGTATGTTGGGACGCTGACCTACATGAGCCCCGAGCAGTGCATGCCGGACGCGGATCTGGATACGCGAAGCGATGTGTACTCGTTGGGCGTGGTGCTCTTTCAAATGCTGACGGGGGAGATGCCGTACGATGTGTCGGGCGTCCCGCCGTTTGAGATTCCGCGGTTGGTGCGGGAGATCGAACCGCGCCGGCCATCAGAGGTTAATCGCCGGCTGCGCGGGGACTTGGAGACGATTATCCTGACAGCGCTGGAGAAGGATCGGGAGCGGCGCTATCAAACGGTGGCGGCGCTCGAAGGCGATATCCGGCGGTTCCTCAAGGGCGATGCGATTGAAGCCAAGGCGGATCGTCGCTGGTACGTCTTGGGTAAGGCGATGTATCGCCATCGGGCGGCGGTGGGTGCTGCTGCGGTCGTGCTTGTCGCGTCGGTGGCGGCATCGCTCGTTTCGACGAACTTCTGGCGTCAATCGGAGCGGGACCGCAGCCGTCTGACGACGGTAGTAACGGAGTTGGAACTGCAACAAGCAGAGACGGCTGAGGCGCTGGAGCGGGCGACGCAATCGGAACGGCTGGCCGGGGATCGGCTTGGCGAAATGACGACCTTCGCTCGGGACAAGCTGGCGGAGCTACGCGAATCGTTGGGTCCAGAGCACGATATGACACTCAAGTCGATGTATGACTTGAGCATGCTGCTGAAGCGTCACGGGGCACTGGCGGAGGTCGAAGCGATCGCCCGCGAGGCACTTGAGATTTACGAGGAGCGTTTCGGTCGGGAACATGTGACCACGCTTCGGATCATGGGCGGTCTTGCGTCCAATCTCCAGGACCAGGACAAGTTTGAGGAGGCGGAGTCGCTCTTGCGGGAATGTCTCGATACGCGACGCCGGGTGTTGGGCGAGGACGATCGCGCGACGCTGGTGAGCATGAACAACTACGGTCTGTTTCTGAATCGTGTCGACCGACCGGCCGAAGCCGAAACGGTGCTGAGGGAGTGCCTGGGTCACCGTCGACGTGTTTTCGGGGAATCACACCCGAGCACACTGAGCACCATGAACAACCTGGCGAACAGTTACATGGACCAAGGCGATTTTGACAAAGCCGTTGGTGTGTATCGTCAGGTGTTGGACGCGCGGATGGAGCTTTTGGGTCCTCTGGACACGAAGACAATGATATCCACGCACAATCTGGGGCAGTTGTATCGCAGATTCGATCGGCCGGCCGAAGGGGAGCCGTACTTGCGGGAGGCATATGACGCGGCGCGGCGCGTGCTGCCGGAGGGGCATTGGCATACGGCGTTGTACGCGAGCCATCTGGGACGGTGCCTCTTTGCGATGAAACGATTCGACGAGGCCGAAGCGTACCTCTTGGAGGGGTATGACGGACTGCGTCGCGCGCTGGGAGACGATCACGGAAGGACGCGGACTTCGCTGGCAGCGTTGATCAAATGCTACGAAGCGCTTGAGCATGCGGACCTGGCCGTTCGTTACAGACGGTTAATGGCCGCTTCCGAACCCAGGCGGTAGCTAGTGACCTGCGCCATCGAGAGCACCGTGTAAACCCTCACGGGGCGGGTTAAGAGCTG
The DNA here is from genome assembly GCA_029260155.1 of Phycisphaerae bacterium. Lineage (GTDB taxonomy): Bacteria > Planctomycetota > Phycisphaerae > UBA1845 > UBA1845 > OFTM285. The sequence goes on from JAJDDU010000485.1 coordinate 5,179, forward strand.
CCACCGGAGTGCGAGTTTGGCGAATCTTGGGCGTTCGGTTCCCTCACCGACGAACCTGGGATCCGCCCGTCAC
>JAJDDU010000486.1 GCA_029260155.1 Phycisphaerae bacterium
TTGCTGACCGACTTCGTCCGCTGGCGCGTGGAGGGTTCCGATTTTCCGGTAGGTGAAAACGTCCTCGCTCTGACCATGGAAGCGCCGACGATGGTGACGGCCGTCTACCTTTCGGTCACTTCCGTACTGACGGTCACATCGACGGGGCCTGCCGGCGTGCCGATCGCGCTGTCGGAGGCAGACGTTTACGGCGACTCGGACGGTAATACCGACTTTGTACGCGTTTATCACGATGATACCGAGCTGTCGTTGACCGCGCCGGCGGAAGCTGGCGGTCGGTTCTTCAGTCGATGGGTGATCGATGGGCAGCAGGGAGCGTCCTTTCAAGAAGTTGCGACGGTTGTCGTCTCCGAAGACGTGACTGCGAATGCAGTGTACGCATTTGTCATTATCACCGAGGAACCACAGAGCATGGGCGCTTGCGTTGGCCAATCGATCAACCTGTCGGTGACGGCGATTGGGAACAACCTCGCATATCAGTGGAAGAGGGACGGCATTCCGCTCGGTGGCGAGACATCGGACATGCTGACAATTGAAGCGGCGGCCTCGGAAGACGCGGGCGCGTACACGGTCGAGATCGGCAATGCGAATGCGTCGGTGACGAGTGCTCAGGCGTTGGTGACGGTGGTCAATGCGACACCGATTATCACCAGTCAGCCAAGCGGGGCGGATGTTTGCCCTGGTGGGGCTGTGTTTATGTTCGCGGGGGCTAGCGGCGGCGTGCTTGACTTCCAATGGTTAAAGGATGGCGTGGAAATAGACGGCGCGACGTCGGCGTTCTTTTCGATCTCGCCGGCTACGCTCGGCGATTCCGGTGCTTACTCGGTTGAGGTGTCCAATCAGTGCGGCTCGGTTGTCAGCCAAGATGCGATCATAGACGTTGACGATGTCCATTGTCCGTAGAGAGGGAAGTCGCAGGCATGATGAAAAACAGTCGAAAATCGAAAGTAGAGAATAGAGAGTCGAGGGTCGAACGCCAAAATGGCCTGTTTCGGTCTTCTGCTTTCTGCGCACGTTTGACCGTTGTGTCGATGGCGGCGTGTTGCGTTGCTTCGGCGGCGCCGCCGGCGGATGCTCCGGAGGCTGTCGCCGCGTTCAAGCGGCAGCATCGGGCGGTCGGCGTGCATGTCGATAATGGGCTTGTGACGAGCATCCACGGCAAGGCGTTCTCGAGTGGAGCGACGGCCGAGGCGTCGGTGGAGGCGTTTCTCCAGCAACATGTCGGGCTCTTCGGGGTCAAACGGGAGGAACTCCTCGAGCTGCGCACCGATGTGCTCATGGGCGGGAAGTTGAAGGCGCATCACTTCGAACAGCGCTGGCGGGGGATTCCCGTCGACGCGACGCGCGTCACGCTCGTGGTTCGCGGCGGTCCCGATCACCCGTTGGTTATGGTGACCGCGAAAACGACGGCCGTTCCCGACGATCTCGCACAGGCGACGCTCACGGCGGTGCAAGCGCGGGACATCGCGAAAAAGGCGGTTCCGGCAATGGTGAGTTTTGAGCAGGCGATGTTGGTGGTTTATCCGCGATCCACGCCGCCGGTGCTAACATGGTTCTTCTGGGCCGAATCGGCGGCGGGGCCTGGGTTCGAGCGATGGGGATTCTACGTCGACGCGGTCAACGGGAAAATCCTCGAACAGCGCGACGGAATCATGCACGCGGACATCGCCGGGTCGGTTGTCGGAATGGCTACGCCGGGGTTTTTCCCCGACCAGGAGAACAACCCGACGGAGGAGCTCGGCATCTTCGGCACGCACGTGTTCGTAAGCGGCGGTGGCGAAACGTATGTCCAACCCGATGGGAGTTTCGTATTGCCGAACGAAGGCAACCAGGACGTGACGGTGCGAATGGACCTTAACGGGCAGTGGTGCGCCGTCGACAACACGATTCCGGTCATTCCCACGTTGACGGCGGAGATGGACGTTTCGCCGCCGGGTCCGGCGGATTTCGTTCTCAATGAGACGCCGACCGAGTTCGTGACCGCGCAGCTCAATGCGATGATTCACACCACGATCATTCACGATTTCGTGAAAGGCATCATCCCGGAGTTTAACGGCATCGATCTGGCCATCCCGACGCGGGTCAACCTGGCCGACGACTGCAACGCGTTCTACACACTTGGCAATCCGTCGATCAACTTCTTTACGTCGCAGGCTGGTCAGCAGCCGCATTGTCCGAACACGGCCAACTCTACGGTGATCTACCACGAGTACGGCCACTTCATTATCGACAGGGCGCTGGGCGGCGCGGCGGCAGGCGACTATCACGAGGGCGTGGCGGACGCGATCGCGGCACTGCTGGTGGATGATCCGTGCGTCGGCCCCGACTTTTTTGGAGAGGACACGGGTTGTCTGCGTCATGCCGATGAGCCGGATTTCATAGCTCCGGTAGGCCACCCCGACACACACTGTTCGGGGCTCGCGATCGCTGGCGCCTACTGGGATTTGCGCACGGAGTTGATCGATCGTTTGGGGATTGATGAGGGGATGGCGCTCGCGCTGCGGCTTATGTACAACCAGATTCTGGCAGGCCCCGGCCTCCTCTGTACGGGGAACAACAACTGCGGCGGCATCACCGTCACGGTGCTGACCCTTGACGACGACGATGACGATATTTTCAACGGCACGCCGAACTTCGTTGCGATTCAGCGGGCGTTTAGTCGCCACGGCATGCCGGGACCGGAGCTGTCCGTGCTGGAATTCTCGCATCCGAACGGCATTCCGCGGACTTCTTCGCCGCTTGGGAGCGGGAGCGTGCCTCTTCAGATACTGGATGGCGATGTCGGTACGCTCGACGAGTCGGCGGTGACGTTGCACTACTCCGATGACGGCGAGGACTTTGCCGAGATGCCGCTGACGCCCGCCGATGTCACGCCCGATGGGGCCGACTTCGACGTACCGCTTCCTGCGGCCGACTGTTTCGCAACGCTCTACTGGTTTGTCAGCGCGCGCACCGCCGCCGGCGACCTGATTACTGATCCGCCGGACGGCGCGGCAGCGCCGTACACGGCGCTCGTTGTGACCGCGTTGGAATCGGTTCTAGAGGACAGTTTTGAGGACGACCTCGGGTGGGTGACACAGGCTGTCCCTTATGACGACCCATTCGACCCAGGCGAGCAAGACTTGACGACCGGCGGCTGGGAGCGTGCTGTTCCGGACGCGGTGGTCAGCAACAGCAGCGGCGACGGGACGTGCAGTCCGACGGTGGAATTGGAATTCTCTCAGCCGGGCGGCGGATACCCGGAGGCCGACGGTGCGTTCACGTTTGTGACTGGCGGCGCGGGTGGCGCATCCCCGGGCGCACTTGATGTGGATTGGGGTCCGGTGCAATTGGTCTCGCCGGTGCTGGAGAGCCCAGGCGGGTTGGCGCAGTTCTCATACGCGCGATGGTTCTTCAACGATGACGGAGACGACAGCCTGACCGTGGAGATTTCCAACGATGGTGGTCAGTCATGGACCATGGTGGAAACCGTCACGGGGCAGACCGATTGGCATAAGGTCGAGTTCGCGGTGGCTGATTTTCTCGGACAGACCGATCAAATGGTCTTTCGATTTTCGACGGCGGATGAGCCCAACAACTCGATCACCGAAGCCTGCATCGACGAGTTCGCGTTGGCGGCGATGTTCTGTGCGACAGCGGACGCCGACCATGACAACGACATCGATCTGAGCGACTTTGGGGGGCTGCAGCGCTGTTTCACCGGGGCTGATGCCGGATCGCTCGACGCAGGGTGTGAGGCGTTTGACTTCGACCTCGACGACGACGTTGATCTGACGGACTACGGGCAGTTCGTCACGGCGTTGAACGGGGACCGGGGAAAGTAGAAAGCAAAAAAACAGAAATCGCAGGATCACCGGTTCAAAACCGATCCCACACGTTTGCCGAGTGTGGGTCAGGCGACACTGTGCGCTGTGGTTCGTGGCTGTACAGCCTTCACGTCCGTGGACCAACACTCAATTGACTTTTCCTGAAGTCAGTCGTTAGACTCGATGTGCGGGTCGGGTTTGTTATGGGCTGGACGGTGCGCGCCGAACGTGGTCGCGGGCGGCGCCTCATGCCACCGGTCGCAAGCCGGTGTCACGCTACTACATGCCGTCCGCCCCGGATGGGCGATCCTGAGTCACCACTGATCGTTAGAGGAGGGTCTTAGATGAGACATGCAGCAAGCGGGCCGTTGCGACCGACGCGTTTCCGGAATCGCGGGATCTGCACGGCGCTGGTGTTTGTGTTGAGCGTCCACTCATTGGCCACGCTTGCGTCGGCTGAGTCCGTATTGGAACAACGCACGCACGAGGCCCTCGGGCTTCTCGCGGGTGATGTGGTGTCGCTTAGCGTCGATCGGAATCCTGGGGCTGCGCACGAGATTGACGTTCCCGTGGGCGGCGCGGTGGTGACGCTCAGCTTGTCACGCTACTCGGCGCGTTCCGCCGCGCACTATCGCGTGCTTCATCAGGTTGCCGACGGCTCGTATGAATCGGTCCCGCCGGGACCGGTTCGGACGGTGCGCGGGCATGTCCGTGGGATCGCCGGAAGCGTGGTGGCCGGCTCTGTAATGGACGACGGCCTCTCCGCGTTGATCGCGCTTCCGGACGGCGACCGCTATTGGATCGAACCGATCGTGTCGCGCGTCGACGGTGCAGCCGATGGCGACCACGTGATCTACCACGAGGCCGATGTGATTGCGGGTGGTGGCTCTTGTGCGACGGACGCGATGGAGCTGACGCTTCCGAACGACCCCGTCGCAGAAGGCAGCGGGTGCAGCTCGTTTCCCTGTGTCGCGGAGTTGGCCTGCGACGCTGACTTCGAGTACTTCACCCGATGGGGTGCGAACGCAGAATCTCGCATCAATTCAGTCATCAATACGATGAACATCCAGTACGAACGCGACGTTGACATTACGCACGAGATTACCACGATCATCGTTCGGACGACGGCGGGACTCCCCTACACCGGCAACACCACCGGAACACTTCTGTCACAGCTGCGTGCGGATTGGAACGCCAACCACACGAACATCGTCCGTGACGTCGTCCAACTGTTTTCCGGCAAGAACTTGAGCGGTGGGCCGATCGGCGAGGCCTTTGGCATCGGGGT
>JAJDDU010000487.1 GCA_029260155.1 Phycisphaerae bacterium
CACCTTCGCAAGATGAAGAAGATGGGGACCATGAAGGATCTGCTCAAGAAGATGCCCGGCATTGGTGAGCAGATCAAGGACATGGACATCGACGACGGCGAGATCGTTCGTATGGAAGCTGTCGTCCTCTCGATGACCAAGAAGGAGCGAAAGAACCCCTCGATTATCGATGCGTCTCGCCGGCGACGCATCGCGCGCGGCAGCGGGTCCGATCCCAAGGACGTCAGCGGCCTCGTGAAGTCGTTTGGCGAGATGCGCACCGCGATGAAGGCGATGTCCGGCATGAGTCTCATGCAGCGGATGAAGTTCGGCAGCCAACTCTCCAAGATGGGCATGGAGGGCGGCATGATGCCGAAGATGAAGGGCAAGTCGACCGGCACGCGGCGCGTTGTCTCCAAGAAGGACCGTCGCAAGAAGCGCAAGCGCTGATGAACCGCCACCGCACCGTCCGGAGCTTGGCCCTCACCGCGTGCGCGATGTTGTTCGCACCGGGATGCGCCACGGCGCCGCGCATGCGACTCGCACGTCAAACACCGACGGTGCTCGGCGAGACCGTTTGGTGGGTAGCGAACGACCCCGCCGGAATACGACTCCCGATCGTTGCTATCGAGCATCGCGCAGACCGAACGATGACCCGGCAGATACTCTTCTGCGATCGCGGCGTGCGTATGTTCACCTATTCGGGGAGACGACTCGATCACAGCGGTCCGCCGCTGCCGGGCGTCGGCGCCGAGGCGGACATCGCCCTTGTTCGTGCCGCGTTGCGACACTGCCAACGCTCCGTCGCAGCCGCTGATTCGCAACGACTGTCCGTCATTCCGAAGGAAGCCGTCGCCTCGATTCGCTCTGTCCGCGATGTCGCCGATCTGCTCGATCGCTATTGGCCAGCCGCGCGCGTCGAAGCGACCGTCGGTCTCACATACCGCGAGATCGACGGGGAGATGGAGCATTTTGCGCACGGGGCGTCTGAACTCATGAAGGCATCCGACGCACTGTAGATCGCTCACTCGCTCTGGCGACTGGAAACGTAGGCTCGATTCTGCGACACTTCCCGCATGCGACCAATGACCAAGATCGAACGCGTCCAATCCGTCATCCGTGGCGATGCTCCTGACCGGCCGCCGTTTGGCTTTTGGCACCACTTTGGTGCCGACCAACTCGCGGGGCGCTCGGCCGTCGATGCGCACCTGAAGCATCTTGAGGCCTACGACCTCGACTTCCTCAAGGTGTTCTTCGACTCCGGCTACCCGCATGACAACACCATCGAATCGCTCGCCGACCTTCGCACGCTTCCCGTGCTGGATGGCGATGAAGGCGTCTTCGGCGAACACCTCGATACCATTCGGTCGCTGTCAGCCGAGCTGAAAGGCCGGGTGCTCATTACGACGACGATCTTCAACGCCTGGGCCACGCTGCGACGGCTCTTGCGCAAAGGCCCTTACGTCGCGGGCTCTGGACCGTCGCTCCCTGATGCGCCGGCCAGCGTGCGCATGAGTGAGTGGGTGTGCGAAGATCGAGCGACTATGGCGGGCGCTATCAGTGTCATCGGTATGGCACTTTCCAACTTCGCGACTCGCTGTATCGAGGCTGGCGCGGACGGTGTTTTTCTGTCCGTCCGGGATGACTGGGTCGACACGTCTGCGATGGGCGTTGGCTCTTACGACGAGCTGGTCCGCGCGTCGGATCTGGGCATTCTCTCGGTCGCCGGCGAAGGGCGATTGAACATTCTGCATGTGTGCGGGCAAGCCCGGAACTTCGACGCGTTTGCGGAGTACCCTGTTCACGTGCTCAACTGGGCGGATCGTTCTGCGGGGCCTGCCATTGCCGACGTTGCTCCGTCGCTCAAGCCGGCGCCCTGCGGTGGAATCGATCAGACGACTACTCTGCCGGGCGGGAGTGCGGAGGCCTGCGCCGACGAGGTTAGAGAGGCTGTTGCTCAGGCGGCGGGACGCCCGATCATCATCGCGCCGGGTTGCACATACGACCCGATTCGTGTACCACGTGCCAACCTCGCCGCCATTCGAAGCGCGGTCGAGGCTGTTTAGATCCCTGAGTTCCCAACTAGAAGGACTGTCATCGTGGAAAAGACTCTCATCATTCTGAAGCCCGATTGCACGCAGCGACGGGTCATTGGCCGCATCATCCAGCGTTTTGAAGACAAGGGCTTGACCATCGCCGGCATGAAGCTCATGCAGATTTCGCGCGAGCTCGCGGAGCGTCACTACGCGCCGCACAAGGGCAAGCCGTTCTACCCGCCGTTGATTGACTACATCACGAGTGGCCCCGTCGTCGTCTTGGCGCTTTCGGGTACTGGTGTGATCGACATGGCTCGTAAGCTGATGGGCGCGACGTTTGGTTTCAATGCGGAGCCCGGCACTATTCGCGGCGACTTCGGCGCGTCGAAGACTTACAACCTCGTCCACGGCAGCGATGCCCCCGAGACGGCTGAGACCGAGATCGCGCTCTACTTCAGCCCCGACGAACTGCTCGACTACGAAACCGCGACGCACTCTTGGACGTTCAAGCCCGGCGAGAGCTAGGCCGTTCCGTCGTCCCGCTGCCCCGGTCGGCCGCGGCTCGCGAATTGAAGCAGCACTGTCAGATGGGTTCGTTTGGTAAATACGGTCTGCGCGCTTTGGGGCGAAAGTGCGTTGGCAGTGCTGCGAACGGCGTTTCGGATGGTTTCGGATTGGGTTTTGGTTTCGGTTCGTTTCGCGCATAGCGATTGGTGCTCTGGCGCGGATTCCCTTGTTCGCTGCCCCGTGCTTGGTGAACGGGGGCGTACGCATGTCTTCGGGGAGTGCGCGTAGCATCCCCGCATGGTAATAACTACACGTCTGATCGGTTGCTCGCGAGAATTCCACAGCCACCCTGTTTTCGGGGCGTTGGGAGGGGGGAAGGTAGACAGTCGGAAGATGAACGGGGAGTTGATCCGCAGATTTCGCAGATTGTGAAGAGCGCGGACTGGGGGCGGTCGGCTTTCAGCCGATGGCTTGAGTGGGAGGGGGCGGATCGCTGCGCGTCGGTTATACGCGGCCAAGGATGGGCCACACGTTGACCTTGTGCCGCGTTGGTCGTAGTTTCGACAGATGCCCGCCTCTATCAAGGTCAAGCGGACGCATGAGTTGTCCCTCAATTCCGCCGGACAACAGATCCGCCGCGACGGTATGTCGCGCGATGCGATCACCGTCGAGCGCTGGTTTCCGGAGGCCAAGGACACTTGAACCGCATTAGGCGTATTGGACGGCTGCAGGACTTTGGGGTCTTCCGCGACTTCACGTGGCCTGAGAATCTGCCGGAGTTTGCCCGGTACAACCTGATCTACGGGTGGAACTGGTCTGGCAAGACGACGCTGAGCAGATTGTTTTGCGCCCTGGAGAATAGGTCCGCGCCCCCAGAGGGGGAGGTCACGGTGACGGTCGATGGGGGCCAGGTCAGGAATCCTGACTTTGGACAAGTGACCGTTCCCATCCGAGTGTTCAACCGTGACTTCGTAATTGAGAGTGTCTTCCCGGCGGAGGGTGATGTTGCACCGATTTTCATTCTCGGAAAGCAAAACGTCGAGAAGCAGAAGAAGGTTGATCAACTCAAGGTCACACTCGCCGAGCACCAGATTAAGCTGCGCGGTAATCGGAAGAGCAAGGACGATGCCGATGCCGCGCTGGACAAGTTCTGCATCGATAAGGCGAAGGTCGTCAAGGAGACGCTTCGGTCGGGCGACTCGCATCCCTACAACACCTACGACAAGAAGGGGTTCGCCCAGCGCGCGCAGGACATGGTCTCCGCGGGAGACAAGGGCAACCACGAACTCGACGAAGCTGTCTTGAAGACGGTGTCGGCGCAGCATCGGGCGACTCGAAAGTCGAAGCTCCCGATGCTCGCACACCAGCTGCCTGCATTCAAGGGATTGGCCGGGATCGTTGCCGATCTACTGACTACGACCGTAGTCTCGAACGCGATTCAGTCGCTCAAGGACGACGCCAAGCTGTCCTCATGGGTGCGTGCTGGGCTTGGGCTTCATGGGGAAAGCGATGGGGTGAGGTGTCTATTCTGCAATCTACCCATGCCGAAAGATCGTCTGGCCGCACTGGAGGCGCACTTCGACACTGAGCACGTTCAGTTGATTAAGTCGCTCGATGACCAGATTCAACAGATTCAAGAGCAAGTAAACGCCATTGACGAACTGAATTGTCCCAAATCTGTTGAGCTCCTTGAGGACCTTGTCGAGAGGTACGAGGCTGCCGAATACCGCTTTGAGAGAGCGCGTCGCTCAGCAAGAGGCCATCTCGAATCGTTGATTGAAATCATGACGGACAAGAAGGGAAGGGCTTTCGAGCGAGTCACTTTTCGCCAGCGTCGAATAAGCACGTTGCAGGAACGCGTCGATCGTCTGAATGGCATCATCCTGGAGCACAACAAAGCGTGCGACGACCTGCAATCGCGCATCGACACCGCTCGGAAACGGCTCGTAGCAGGCTGGGTCGCTGCCAACCTGGAGGAATTCGTGAGGTTCCGAGGTGCCGTCCAGGAAGCCATGGACGCAGTCAAATCGACAGCAAGCGAAGTCAAGCGGCTCGATGACGAGATCGCACGGTTGGAACGCGAGATTGAGGAGCACCGCAAGCCCGCCGATGACCTGAACAAGGATCTCCGCAGCTACCTCGGCCATGACGAGCTGCGCTTGGAAACCAAGTCCACCGGTTACGCGGTCATGCGAGGTGACACCCCGGCAAAGGAACTGAGCGAAGGAGAGATGACGGCAATTGCTCTGCTCTACTTTCTCAAGTTCCTGGAAGACCATCGGTTCGACTTGAAGAAAGGCGTGGTCGTTCTCGATGATCCGGTGTCAAGCCTTGATGCCAATGCGCTGTACTTCGCCTTCGGGTTCATTAAGGAACGCACCCAAGACGCGTGTCAGTTGATCATCCTGACTCACAATTTCACGTTCTTTCGGCAAGTGCGGAACTGGTATTGTCCTCACATCAATCAGCAGAAGAGCGACGTGAACAAACGGCCGTATCGGTTCTACATGGTCGAATGCACGCATGCGCAGGACGGGCGACGCGCTGCTATTGGACCGCTCGATGAATTGCTTGAGAAGTACGAATCAGAATATCACTACTTGTTTGCTCGCATTCGCCGCGAGGTAATGGCTGCCCCGTCGGCGAGCTTGGAGCAGAACTACGCACTACCCAATATCGCCTGGCGCCTCTTGGAGACGTTTCTGGCGTTTCGACTGCCCCATGTGTCGGGGTTGTCGCGGCAGCTTGAG
>JAJDDU010000488.1 GCA_029260155.1 Phycisphaerae bacterium
CGTCCAGATCGGCGGTGGCGAGTGACCGCACCCAGAACTCAAAATCCCTGGGCCATTCGCTGCCGAAAGGTTCACCATCTGATCGCAAGACGTACAGGCGGGGCAATTCCCACGATGTGCCCACGAGGATTTCGTTAGTGCCGTCCGCGTCAAGATCGGACACGACCATTCGTTCGGCCCGCCCGAGCATGGTTCTCGGCCACCCATCGACGTGGGATCCGTCGCAATTGAACGCATAAATGGTCACTTCCAGCGGATCTGGTGGATCGAATCGGCTGCGCGAGAACAGGATTTCGAGGTCCGCGTCGTTGTCTACATTCGCGATTGCCAAGTTGAGGTTTGCTGTGCTGAGATCGACGGGAAACTCGAATGGCCAATCGCCAGGGTACATCGCCCCTTCGGGCCTGAGGACCCGTAGATCGTGCATAGTCAGGACGACAACTTCCATGTCAAGATCCCCGTCCAAATCGACAACAACCGGTTGGATGCTCTCGGGCGCGAACAGATCGGGTAACTGGACAGGCCAGCCTTTCTGCTCTGGCCAAGGTGCGTCTTGCATCGCAGCCCCAAATATCTCCAAAGCCACCCCATCGCTGCGTTCCGATGCTCCGGTGCGCGTCCCGAAGAACAACACCGTGGCGGAGACAATTACGAGAGTACGCATAATCCAGTGCTCCGGGGGCTCGCGGCTCGACGAGCGACGACGAAGAGCCGGACGAACGGACCCTTCCATTATCGTCTCGAATGCGGGTCTGCCGCGAGTATACTGCCAAAAACCCGCCGGGGCGCGGACAGCGGTCTCGAAACCGAGTCTTGTCACTCGACATCCGTGTTTTCTCCATCTTCCACAATCCGGTTTATCCGCACATCCGGAACCCGTTTCACAATTGAGTGGATCGTCCGCGTCTCTTCCTTGACCGGACACGCCAGCGACTGCATACTGCGCTATGCCTTGAGGTTCACACTGTGAACGGAAAGCGTAATCACCAGGTCCGTTACTGAGATGTTTCACAATCCAGGCAAGGAGAATGGAAAGATGAGCAGATTTGCTGTAGCATTCGGGTGTCTCGGATTCGTGCTCATAGATGGGACGGCGATCGCGACAATTGTTCTCCACGTCGACAAGAACAGCACGGCCGTTAATCCAAATGGACTGAGTTGGCCCGAGGCGTTCCCCGAATTGCGGGATGCGCTGGCGAGCCTCGACCCCGGCGATCCCCTTCCCGACACGGAAATCTGGGTAGCTGCCGGAACCTACAACCCCGGCGGAGGCAGCGTGGTCCACGGGTGCTTGTCCAGCGCCCAATTGCTGCGCCGGGGGCTGCCCGGAATTCGCAGCGACATTTTGGCTTCGCAACCATCTCGCGATCTACGGTGGATTCTTGGGGTGCGAATTGTCGCGTGACGAGCGAAACTTCGTGCGGAACGAGACGATCCTCTCCGGCGACCTGTGCAATAACGACCGATGCAACAGTCCGACTCACGCAGACGACAACAGCTACCATGTCATAACCGGACACCACGCGAGAATCGGGGCCATTCTCGATGGATTCACGATCAGCGGTGGTAGCGCGAGAATCGAACTGCAAAACGTCTGTGGCCATTGTGCATACGGCGGAGGGTTCACGGTTTTTGCAGAAACTCCAGACGCCGGATCGCCCACGATTCGCAACTGCAAGTTCGATGACAACGTGGCCGACCTCGGGGGCGGCGCTTTCGTTGGCAGGGGAAACCCGACCTTCGAAAACTGCACGTTCTCAAACAACTATGCTGAATTCGGAGGCGGAGGTCTGTATACGACCGGCGGGGCAGGGCCGCCCTTTGAGTTTGCAGACACGGAAGTCATCGACTGCGATTTCATCGACAATTCAGCAAAGGGTCCTGGCGGCGGAGCTTGCATCACTAACTCAAGCCCGGTGTTTACGAACTGTGTCTTCCACGGGAACTCAGTTGTCGCACCCCTGCCCCCCGACCCCTTGTGTCCCCCCGGAGACCCGCTGTGCCAGCGCGCAGGTGGATTGGCCATCACATCCGTGTTTACAGGCCTCGCAGTCCTCCCGGAGCCCAAGATAGTCAATTGCACTTTTGTGGAGAACGACGTCCCCAGTGGCGTGGGCGGCGGGTTATGGTATCTCAGCATCGACCCAGCAGTACCCTCTCCCGAGTTGCACAATTGCATTCTGTGGGGCAACACAGACGACGGGACGGGATCCCTTCGTGAGGCACAATTCGCTACAAAGGACTTACCCATTCTCCTCACGTACAGTGACGTCCAGGGCCTTCTGCCAAGCGATCTGTACAGCCTCCCGCCCAACATCGGCAACATCCCAGATCAGCCGACATTCGTGAGCCTTCCGACCGGGAACGTGCGCCTCGTCCCAGGATCGGCGGGCAACGATGCCGGGAACAACGTTGAGCTTGGAGTGCCCTACGACCGCGATGGCCTGAACCGGCGCATTGAGGACACCATTGCAGACAACACCGGAAACGGTACGCTGCCGCTCGTCGACATGGGTGCATACGAATGCTGCTGCGTGGACGGGAACGACTGCGGCGACGCCAGGGATCACAACGGGCGTATCGATGACAACTGTCTCTGGTACTCCTGTGCGAACGACCTCTGCACCAGCACGGAGCGAGACAAGTATGCCGACGGCGGCAGCGCAACCGGAGGTTGCGCGCTTGACGGATTCTGCAATCTCGCCGACGCAACACACGCGCTCACCTGCTTCAATCAGACCAACCCGTGTGATTCGATCAACTTCGACTACGGCGGCCCGCTCGGCAATTGCACGCCGGACGGGTTCTGCAACCTTGCAGATGCGCTGCACGCATTGACGTGTTTCGCAGGAACGAGCACTTGCACGTGTCCGCCTACGTGTCCGGGCGGGTCCGCGTCGGCGATGCAGGGGCCGGGGACGGTCGGGACGACTGAACTGGTTGCAGTGCCGGTGCCGCTTTCCCTGTCGCCGAATGTCCGGCGCGTGCGGGTCTTCTCAAAGCACGCCATACGGGATTTCGTGGGCTACCAGTTGGACGTAGCAGTCAGCGGCGGGACTGCGGGGCAACTGGAACTGCTCGACATTACCATTGAGCCGCGGGCGGACTTCATCTTCGCAGGGCGGACTGACACGCTTGAGGCCGTCAACGTCTCGAATGGCCAGATGCTCTGCCTCATCGAAAACATGTCCGGCGCCCCGGCGGCTGCGCACGCATACTTGGCCACCTACACCTATCGCGTGCCGCCGACTGCGCAAGGTGATTTCGTAGTGGACTTCCTGCTAAACGAATCCACCGGCGATCAGACGATGATGGTCGCGGCCAACAATGGCCGCGTCGAAGTCGGCGCCACCGCGCCGGCCGTGCTGGCCACAGCGGCGGCGGTTCCGTAGGGCATCGATCTCGACCTCCAACCGGACTTGGGCCGGGTTTACGGGAATCTGCTTGCTGCCTACAATGCAACCGGAACAGGCGCGTCGCCGAATCCGTATCGGAGGTTAGGCAGATGAACGCAAAACATGTGACGTGTATTCTGACCACGCTATCCTGCGTGCTGACGATGACCGGCTGTCAGATCAGCCGGATCGTCTACAGACCACAGGTGCCGCCGTCGTTCGAGTTCCGAGGCGATTACGACATCGTCTTGGCTGCGGACTTCATTCAAGAGCCTCCGCCCGCGTTGCAGGAGTCGCCGAAAGCTGTCGAGGAAGAAGAGCCTGCCGACGCGCCGGCCGATGACGTCGAGGAAGTGGTAGGCCCACCCTACACAGTGCCCGGGCCGCGCTACCGGCAGTTGGCTGTGCTCGCGGTCGGCGTGGCGGCTTTCGGAATCAACGACGGCACCGGCTCGGGCAAGGAGGCCGGCGAGTCGCAGATCTCCGGCTCATCCATATCCGTCGTGGGTCGTCCAGGACTCAGCGCAGCACCGCCGCGCGTGAACAGTGCCATCGTCGGGCGCCCGGGTCTTCAACAGGGCTTCGCCGCCGGTCTCGGGCCGGCAGGTGATCGCAACATCTTCACGATTCGTGCGAACCCTCTTTCCGGTCCGAATGGACGTTGTCAGGATCTGGTCAACGCGGGGTTCTTCAGTGGCAGCCGCGCGGGCTGCGAAACTCATTTCCGGCCGTAAATGCAGGCTGCGGAATCACGATACCGCTCCGTCCACTGCGCCTCCGATGACAGGTAGCGATCGCTCGCGCTGTTGGGTATGACGACGGCTGTCTCGATTCCCCACCGGTCAAACAACGCGTGCAGCCGCTCATCGGGTTTGCTGACGGCCGCGATGTAGTCCTGCACGAACTGCTCGCCATACAGCCCGAACCGATCGTCGATGAACACGGGCATTTCGGGCAGCGCACGAATCAACTGCCCGCCATAAGTAAGCGCATTGAAGATCGGACCAGCCGGCGGGTTCTCCCGCAAAAAGCGCACCGCGCCGGCCGAGTAGCGGTGCGCCGGCGGACCGGCTTCGTCCAACGCGACCGCGGGCACACTGGTTCCGGTAATCAGACACACGCTCATCAGCACGACGGCGCCCACGCTCGCCAGCCCACCACCCGCGCGCACTTCGGCCGCGCGCAACCCCTGTTGGAACAGTGGAACGCGGACGTCGGAGAGGATACGTCCCAATTGAAGCGCAACGATCAAGCTCGTTACCGGCAAGTGGCGGTAACTCTGAACGCCCTGAGTCGC
>JAJDDU010000489.1 GCA_029260155.1 Phycisphaerae bacterium
CTTTTGTGGGAATTTCTGGGAGGTGATGAACTCCTTATCTGTTTAGTGGAGGCTGCCCGACTTTGCGATACGCAGCCCGACCTATATGACGACCTTGCCGACAGGTGATCCGTTCGAAGAGCACGTCCTGCCGCATCTGGACAGCGTATGTCGGATGGCACGCAGGCTAGCGCGAGACGAATCGGAAGCCGACGACCTGGTCCAGGAGACTTTCGTTCGCGCGTTCCGTGCCTTTCCGCGGTTCGAGATGCGCGAATACGGGGTGAGGCCGTGGCTGCTAAGGATCCTTCACAACGCCTTCTATACTCACCGAGCCAAGACCAAGCGGCAGCCCGCCGTGCTGGACGAGATCGACTTCGATCGCTTCGCCGCCGAGGGCGATCAGTCCCCGGAGGGACCCGGAGGCATCGACAACATCGAGTGGAATGCGATCGACGAGGAGTTGAAACGTGCCGTCGATTCCCTTCAACCGGAATACCGGGTGGTTTTGCTTCTCTGGTCTTTCGAGGAGATGAGCTACAAGGAAATCGCCGAAGTGTGTGGATGTGCCGTGGGCACCGTGATGAGCCGGCTCTATCGCGCGCGTCGACTCCTCGCCGAGAAACTCAGCGACTACGCCAAGACGGAAAACGTTCCGAGAAAACCTGACCGATGAACTGCGATCGTTACAGACAATTCATCGATGCATTCGCCAGTGGGGAGCTGGATGCCGTCAACGACCCCGATGCGCTCCAGCACCTCAACACCTGCGAACGCTGCGCCGCCGAAGCTTCCGGAATTCGGCAACTCAAACAAAGCCTGAACCGTGTCTTCGCTGACGAAGGCGCCCCTGTTGCCTTGCGCGAAAGAGTGCGTAACGCGATCCGGTCCGACCGCGAAGCCGCCCCGGTTACTATTCCGATCCAGAGACGCTATCGCTGGGTCGTTCCACTCGGAATGGCTGCGGCGGTTGCCTTCGTTTCGTTGATCTATCCGATCGTGTTCGACCAGCCGAGGAATTCCGGCGGCGGTGGGTCCGGACTCGTGGATGCACGCTGGGCGTCTGCCGTTGTTAGCCGACACGACGGGTGCGTTGCAATGGGACGCGCGCACCACAGAGCGACGCTGTCGCAAGACGTCCGGCAAATCCGCGCAGCACTCAGCAAGGAGCTTCGACTCGATGTTCTCGCTCCCGACCTGGCCGACGCGGGATTCCGGCTCCACAGCGCAGACGCCTGCGGAATAGGCCGGATACCCGGAGCCCACATTGTGTACGAACGAATCTCAGACGGCCTACTGTTCTCGCTTTTCAGCGTGCAGCGAGCGGGCCGCTTGGCGCCAGATTCCGACGGCGGGTCGCCAAGAGTGCATTCTATCAGCCAAACGGCTGGCGGACTCGGCGTCATCGCCTGGCACAAGGCTGCCACAACCTACCTTCTATGCGGGAAATCCGGTTCAAATGAGCTGGAAACGCTGGCCCAGACCATCGGATAGCCGATGAATACGTGGGTGGTACGCCCACGCTTGCGTGGGCATGTTCTTGCTCACAATTGAGCCGCAGCAGTTGCCATCCGTGGCGAAGAGGTGATACAATGGAACGCCTCAGCCGGAGCCGACGTGGAGTGATTGCGCGGGCCGGCTCGCGAAATCGAAGAGTTTGAACCCTCGGGAGTGCCAACCCATGAAACGCATGATGCTTGTCGCCGCACTGTTTGGTCTGTGTATCCCCGGATTTGCGTCCGCCCAGTTGAAGTCCGCCAAAAACCCGACCCGAACCAGCACGGGGCGTTTGCAGATTGGGGGCAAGAAGTCGCCCATCCGCGCGTTGCTGCTCAAGCATGTGGACAGCGTGAACTTTGACGAAACTACGTTTCGCGAGGTTCTCGACTGGGTGCGCGATCAGAGCACCGAACATGGAAAGGTCAACGTCATCGCTCAGTGGCGAGCACTGGCCGTCGAGAGCATCGACGAAGAAAGCCCAGTGACCCTCCAGATGGAAGACACCACCGTCGCCGAAGTTCTCGATGAGGCACTTGATCAACTCTCCGATCTCGACCCGTTGACCTACGTTGGCATCAGAAACAATCTCAAAGTCTCGACAGCGTCCGACTTTGATCGCAAGCTCTACACACGCGTCTACAACGTCGATGACATCTTCTTCGAGATCAAAAACTTCTTCGGCTCACCGCAGATCGATCTCAATCAGCAGCAGCAGGGCGGCGGTGGCGGAGGCGGCGGGCAAGGCGGGCAAGCCCAGGTGCAGTCCATCTTCGGGAACAGCGGCGGTGGCGGCGGTAACGACGACAACAATGAGAACGACGAAGAGGACGAAGAACGCGGCGAAGAAATCATGGAGTGGATTCGTGCCACCGTCGAGCCCAACACCTGGGAGGAAAACGGCGGCTTTGGCACCATGGATGTGTTCAACAAGAATCTCGTGATTCGCAACACGCTAAAAGTACACGAGACCATCGGCGGCCCATTCCACATCGACAAGTAGGTCGCGGGCAATCTGAAAGCAGCAATACCGGGCGGTGTCCATCAGGGCGCCGCCCGATTCTATGCGCTCAGAGCGTTAGCGCGCGATCTCCAACGCGCCCCACTGGGCATACTGTCGTGCTTCGTCGAGTAGTGCTTTGAGAAGGGCCGCTTGCGCGAAGGGCAAGGCCAGCGAACAACCCGCCAGCACCCAGGCATGCCACGCTACGAACACGCCGTTCCACCGCATCACGCTGAGGAAAATCAGACCCGTGACAAACAGCGTCACGCTCAACGCCGCCCAGAACACAACCCCAGCCCGCCGGGCCGCGCGATCACCCCGCAACGCGTTGCTCAACCCGGCAGCCGCACGGGGGAATAGAATGAATGCGAGTGAGCCCATCCCGAATATCGAGCACCCCAACAGTACCTGCAGCTCGGCGAAGGCAGGATAATCTCCGTCTTGGAGCACACGCGCCAGCAAGATCGCCGATACCGGCGCCGCCAACAACACCGTCAAGAGCAGCATAGCCGTCCCGAGATAACCCGCACCGCGACGTTCCGCCGCTTCCCCCGCCACGCACCGCGTGATGGTCAAGCGACCCGTCGCTTCCAAGCAACCCAGCCCGGGAATATGCCACCAAAGGACGCGCTCCCATCGCGGAACGGTCTCCTGCAACGCCACCGTCAACTCCGCCGAATCCCCAAACCGCGCCAGCGCCGCATCGACAGCCGTCTGTCCCTGTCCCGATCGGGCAACCTCTTCATCGTAAACCGACGTCAGATGTGACAAGAGCTCATCGCGCATCGCCGATTTCCGATGCTGCGAAGCCCGCACCGGACGCACGGCGTTCTCGAC
>JAJDDU010000490.1 GCA_029260155.1 Phycisphaerae bacterium
CGCATCCCGCCGCGCGGATTCACGAACGCGGCGTTTCAGCTGATCCAATCCGCGCCGGTGGCCGACGCCTACGCTGACGGGCAATACTGGGATGACACGCGTTTTCGACTGCTTCCCGGGGCCGCGTCGGTGACGGTCAGAGTCTACTATCAGACCACCAGCAAGGAGTACGTTACGTTTCTGCGTGACGAAAACCACACGGACAACACGGGCGACACGCTCTATGAGCAGTGGGAATTGACCGGCAAGTCGCCTCCCGTCTTGATGGCCGACGCAACGATGTCGCTGACGCCGTTCGCCGACGGCGATTTTGATGACGACGGCGACGTGAATCTGCTTGACTACGCCGCGTTTCTCGACTGTGTCAGCGGGCCCGGCGGTACGGTCAGCGCAAACGCGTGCAACGTATTTGATTTCGACGAAGACAATGATGTGGATTTTGCGGATTTCTCCGCGCTGCAGTTTCTTAGTGCGCGGTGACGCGCTGCGGCCATGAGAGCATCCGGGGCAAGGAGTTTGTTGTGACAGTATTCGGAACCACCAGAGCATGCGCGAGTGCCGCAGCGTTGACACTACTTGCGGCGTTCGCCGGCCAAACGGTGATCGCTCAGCCGATCCCGGTCGGGACCAGCACGATCACCATGACGTATGAAACCACCGCGGGCGAGGTTAGCTTCTCAGGTGACCGTGACTACCTACCCGGCGCCGGTGGGCCCAGCGACGCGACCGCGCTCGGCGATGCCCCGAACATTCGCGCTTTCAACTCGGTCAACTCCTTCGGTCGCCGGGCGTTTCTCGCGAACAGCAACCCAGTTTTCGCCGGAGTGCTTCGGGACGATGAATCGCTCATTGCACATGCATTTTTCAAAAACGTCCCGACGGACATCGGCGAGGATTTCTTTCCCGACCTAGTCACCGGCGGCTCGCTAACGGTCACGGTCGGACCGATCAACTTCGCCGAACCGGTTCGGATCGACCCCACCACGGTGATGCTGCACGCCCTGTGGAGCGCGAATCAAGCCGACCAACTCCCGCTGCTCTACATCAACCTGCACAACCACCACACCGAGTCGACCGCGTTTCGCGAGTTCGACGACTTCATAAACGGCGGCGTGTTCAGCAACTTCCCGGTGGCCAACTACGTCTTGGGCGACCTCGCGGTGACGGTGGGCGGTAACGGAACAACGTCGTTGAACCTCAGCATCACCATTCCCTACACAATGCTGGAAAACCTGGAGGAAACAGGGCAAGTTGTCCCGCCTGGATTGCCCGCGCCGCAGGGATTCCTCGAGCCATTCCACTTTCATATCGAATACACCGTCGCCCCGACGCCGCTGGCGGGCGTGCCAGCCGCGTCCTTCTGGTCGACAATGGCGCTGATCGCGATTGTTGCGGCCGGCGCGACGATCTCGCTGCGTCGTGCCCGACCGGCCACCAAGTAGCGGTGCCCAGCCTAGGTGAATCCGGCGGACCGAAGATGCCGTGACATGCCGGGGTGGACGCCTGTAAGATATGCCTACGTAGTATGTTATGCGCACAAATGCCGATTCGTTGACACCTTCCTTACCCTGTGATACATTCCGTCTGATATGGTGGCAAGCGAGTATCTGTGTCTGAGCGGGTGCAGATACGCTGACGATAACGGCTTTTGCCGTGGCGGACTTCCGGGTTTGGTGCTCTTTGCCCATGCCCGGAAGTTTTTTTGGTTTTCGACTGAGGCATAGGTTCCGCATGATCCCGTCCACCGTGGCAGACCGAGTCAGCCCGCACTTGTTTGAAGCGAGGGTGGTTCGCAACGATGCACTGTGTCGCGAGCACTTTCGAATGGTGCTTGGGGGAGGCGACCTTGCTGGAGCCGTAGCGGGGCAGTTTGTCCACCTAGGACCGTCGCGTGCGGGGGCGGACGACGGGCTTGCGATGCTGCGCCGGGCGTTCAGCATCGCGGGGCTGCGGTCCACGAGCGACAGCTGTGAATTCGACGTTGTTTACCGCGTCGTCGGTCGGGCGACTGCGTGGATGGCGTCGTTGCAGAACGGCGATGGCGTGAGTGTCATCGGGCCACTGGGCAACGCGTTTCCGATCAGGACTGCGAAGCGGCATGCGTGGCTGGTTGGCGGCGGGGTCGGGCTGCCACCGATGCTCTGGTTGGCTGACGCGCTGGCGGCGGCAGGACGGAACGCCGTCGGTCTGATCGGGGCGCGCAGTAGCGATCTGTTGGCGATCACCATTGACGGCGACGCGTCCCTCTCGCCGGACGCGACTTCCGCGTCGCGGGCTGCGAAGGAATTCAGCGCTTGCGGCGTTCCGGTGGTTATCAGCACCGATGACGGCTCGCTGGGATATCACGGCCACGCGGCTGGGGCGCTTTCTGCCTACTACGGTCGGGCTGGGGTCGCGCCGGATGACCTTGTGGTTTACTCGTGCGGACCGGAACCGCTGATGAAGGCGGTGGCCTCGTTTTGCATGGCTCGTTCGATCGAGTGCCATGTCTGCATGGAGCGTTCGATGGCATGCGGGATGGGCACGTGCCAATCGTGCGTTGTCGGCGTGCGGGACGAATTGGCGACGGATGGCTGGCGTTATGAGCTTTGCTGTACGCACGGGCCGGTGTTCGACGCGACGCGCGTTATCTGGTCTGGTGATCCGGCTGGGGGCGTCCAACAGTGAACACATCTGGGCTCGAAACTTTCCGCGCCACCGACGATGACTCGATCGACGATCGGCGTAAGACGCTGTGTGCGCGTCGCCATCTGACCGCATTGACCGCACTGCGATGACTTGACGGTGACGACGTCTGCCCGTTCGCGAAGCACATCAATCATTGGGAACGGCCGCCCCCAACAGTCATTGTCGAGTGTAGTGACGAGTACGTGAACCCCGCCGTCGAGCAACGTTGAGCACATTTGCGGCAGTTGATCGTCGAAGAAGTGCCCCTCGTCGATTGCGACGAAATCGAGGTCGTCGCCGACTTGTTCGAGAAGTTGTATCGCGTGCGTGATGGGGGTAGCTGGGCAACTGCGACGATTGTGGCTGACGACCCGCACGGGATTGTAGCGATGATCGACGGTGTGTTTGAAAACGCGCACACGATGGGGCGGGCGATCCTGCACCTGATCGAGGAGCGCTTCGGTTTTCCCCGCGAACATACAGCCGCAGATCACCTCAAGTGTTCCCGCGCGGGTGTGCACGTCACGGTAGTTCAGGGTCGTCGTAGGAACAGTGGCCATCTTGCGGGGTATTGTGGCTGTTTGTGCTATGGATGTGAAGGGAAAAACTTGGTCGGTGCATAATGATGATCGGCGGGGTCAGTGGGATTTCCGATCGGGGCCGGTGCCGTTTGCGGGGACGCTGAGGCGGGCGGCGTCGAGGAGGGCGGCGACAAACCTATCGGCCGGGGCGAGTTCAGCCGCCCGTTTGATGGAGCGGTGGGCGTCGGTGTGTCGCTCGGAGAAGAACTCGAAGTAGCCCAGCAGAGCCCACAGCTTGGGGTTGGTGTCAGCCGCCATTGCGTCGGCGCGCAGGTGGCTGATCTGCGTGTCGAATTCGGTTCGATTGGCGTAGTACCGGCGGATGTCGAGGGGAACGAAGACCAACTGGGGTTGAAGCTGGAACGCTCTGCGGGCGAGAAGATACGCATCTTCGTAGTGGCGTAGCGCCGACATAGCGTGTGCGGCGTGCATGCGGCTGGCGGGATCGCCCTGGTCGCTTCTGGCCGCGAGCATGAAGTTTCTAAGGGCCGCACCGTAGTTTCGGCTCTTGAATCGTTCCATGCCCTGCGCGACGGCGGCGTCGTAGAGCGATTCCGTTCGGGCTTGGGCGGCGTTGCGTTGCGCGGCGCGGAAGCCCTCTTCGAACCCGTCTTCGTAGCCGCGGTCATAGGCCTCGTCGGCAGCCCTCTCACGGCGCAGGTCTCCGGTGTTTTCGAAGCGCTCCCGTCTTGAGAGGGATCGCTCACGCTGGTTGCGGTAGTGGCGACTCTCATCGATGGGGCGAAGGGCGGGCTCTGCGGACGACGGTTGCTCTGTTACGGCCGGAGGCGGTGGTGCCTGGGCGAGCACGATGGTGGCTAGGGCTGCGATGAGAGTGAGCGTGGCATATCTGCGGTTCATCGTTCCTCCGTTCAGCCCTGTCCGGGCGACGGTTATTGTACACGGGTGCGGGGTTCCGTGTGGCGGTTTTTTGGGTGGACGTTGCGTCAGACTTTGTCGGTCGAACACTTCACGACGGCCAGTCGGTAGATCGCACGGCCTTCGCGGACGTATTTGACCTCGAAATTCGTGGCGGTGGAGTCGTTTTTCACGCCGTAATCGGGATCGTCGAAGGGCGTCTGCCGCAGGTCCGGATGATCGAGGAGAATGGGCTCGATTTGCTCGTAGTAGTCCGCGTGATCGGTCTGGACGGCCCATCTAGCGCCGGGACGCAGCGCCCGGACGGCTGCGTCGACGAAATCGGGCTGTATGAGGCGGCGCCTGTGATGTCTTTTCTTGGGCCAGGGGTCGGGATGGTAGACGTGCAACGCGGAAAGGCAGCCGGGAGCGAGCTGGTGCTTGACGAAGAAGTCGGCGTCGGTACGCATGACGCGCACGTTGGGGATACCCCACCGAGCCATGCGATCGGCGATGTACTTGTAGTACTTGTTGGCCCATTCGATTCCGATGAGGTTTTTCTCGGGGCAGGCCTTGGCGCGTTCGAGGAGGAAGCCGCCCTTACCGCAGCCGATTTCGAGTTCGATGTCTGCCGGCGTGTCGAACCACTCTGCCGGGTCGACGACGACGCCCTCGGCCGGCGGTTCGACGATTACGTCTTCGATCGTGATGAGATTGTTGTGATCCACAGCTTCCATCGGCGTTAGAGTGTTTTTCTGGCGTCCGTGTGTGCGGTCGTCTAAGATCGCCGCATGCGAAAGGACCATCTTAACGTGACTGCCATGGAGCACCAACTCAGCGTCAACCTGAAGTCGGTTCGCAGCCGGATCGACGCGGCTTGCGCACGGGTACGCCGCGAGCCGAGCGACATTCGGCTGGTCGTGGTGACGAAGGCCGTGGAAATCGACGTCGTCTTGGCGCTCGTGCGGTTGGGTGTACGCGATCTGGGGGAAAACCGGGTCCAACAGCTCGGGACGCGTGTTGGGGAGGTACACGAATTCCTCAAGGCGCTGTCGCCGGATGCCACCGGCGAGCGTATCGCGCCGCCGCGGTGGCACATGATCGGGCAATTGCAGAGGAACAAGGTCAGAGCGGTGTTGCCCATGGCGACGTTAATTCACTCGGTGGACCAGCTGCGCCTGGCTGAGGAGATCGACAAGCGTGCCGCGTCGCTGCCGCAAATGGTGGACGTCCTGCTGGAGATCAACGGCGGAGACGAACCGGAAAAAGGGGGAGCGGCGGTTTGCGCCGCAGGCCACCTGGGCGAGCAGATCGCGTCGATGCCCAACGTGCGACTGCGGGGTTTGATGTCGATGGCGCCGCAAACGGAGGACGAGGTCGTGCAGCGTCAGGTCTTTACCCGTGTGCGCGAGTTGTACGAGGAGATGCGCAACGACTACGCCGTCGGTGGGGCATTCGACATCTTGAGCATGGGGATGAGCGGGGACTTCGAGGTGGCAGTGGAATGTGGCGCGAACATGGTGCGCGTGGGGAGTGCGATGTTCGAGGGGGTGTGAATCGAACCGGGGACGCAGCGCTCCCCTTCGGGTATCCGCCAAGCGTGTCGCGCTTCGCCGGAATCAGGCAAAATCAGCGGAATGGATCGTCGCCGAAGGGTGAATCGTCGGGTCGCTGTGCGTCTTCCA
>JAJDDU010000050.1 GCA_029260155.1 Phycisphaerae bacterium
GGGGATCGCGACCATCAGAGCGAGTCCGAGGATTACAATCACGATCCGCCGAAGCCACTTCGGCTTGGCCGCGATGTTTCGTTGGGCGTCAGTCGTCATGTTGGATCGTCTGCGAGATAATGCCATTCACATGCATACTACCACGATCAGTATGGTAACGCGCAGCCGTCCAAAAGCACACTCTCGATCTGGCTGCTAGCGCAGCTCTGTTCTGACCCGCCGAAGTGGCCCGATCACGGCCCCGTGAAGGCGACCTGAAACGCAGCGAAGTCTTGCATGTCAATGTCGCGGTCTGAGTCGAAATCGAAAGCGCCGCAGCCCTCTGCGTAGGGCTCGAAGTCAGCGCCGGTGAAGCACTGGTGATATTGGGCGTAGTCGGTGACATCGATGTCGCCGTCCTGATCGCCATCGCCGGTAAGCACGTTGAAGGTAATAATCGCGTCGCCGCCCATTTGCCCATCGCCCGAAGGAAGCAGCATGTCGTCCCACCAATCCGAATCGCTGATCTCGCCGTCGAGTGTCTCGCCGTTTGCCGTTACCCCACCCGAGAGAATCGTGAGCGTGAACGCATCGTCCGGCAGATCGGTGAACGTCAGCAGCGCGGAGCGTTCAACCGGCGAGTAAACGATCAGCCCCGGCGCGTGCGTACCCGTGGTCGCACCGACCAGCGTGAGGTCGGCCCCTTCGATGCTCGCAATGTCCTCACTAAAGACGATCGCCGCGATCGTCTCACCGTCTACGCCCGCGAAGACGTCAACGGCAACTTCGACAACGACGGGCGGGCCTTGAACGGACGTGGTCACCTTGTCGCGTGTGTCCCACAGAATCCAGTTGTAGTAGCTAACGCCGCCGTCTTCGTCGAACTCGACATTGATGGGCGCCCCGTCGATGGGGATCACATAGTGCTCAGTCCAGCCGTCATTCCAAACGCGGTGGACGGTGCTGCCCACAGCCGTCGTCACACGGATGTCGACCGGCATCGTAAACAACCCATATCCCTGCCCAGCCTGCGCCTGCGCAATGCGGAGCTTCAGATAGTGCTGCCCATTGACTACGTCGGATGCATAGTTCCAGTCGTAGTCAGGGCTCCCAAAACTCATGACCCACTGATCGGTAAACCACGAGAGATCGTAGCCAAAACTGTTCGAGAAAGAGGCTGCAAACTCGTCCGTAGTAACCGAGTCATGCCGAAACGTCTCGCGATAGTCAGCCAGCGCGGAAAAGAACGCATCGTCACCAAGAACGTGTCGCAGCATGTGCAGCACCCACGCCCCTTTGTTGTAAACGTCATTGCCGTCGAAGATGTCCCACACACCGTCAATGGCTGTACGATAGACGCGCCCGTCAGGAAAGAACGGCCGACGCATATCCATGCGATCCCAATACGAACCAACGCCCCCGCCGGGTTTAAACTCGCGATAGACCGCCTCCGAATACGACGCAAAGCCCTCGTTCGTCCAGATGTCGAACCACGTCTGGCAGGTGACCTCATCGCCCCACCACTGATGTGCGAGTTCGTGAGCCATGATGTCGCTGAAGTTGCTAACACGCGACATGCTGCTAAGCGTCTGGTGCTCCATGCTCGCACCGAGTCCGCCCGTCCCACCGGTCTCCACGACGCCGTACTTTTCGTCGACGAATGGGTACATCCCATACTGCTCTGACAGAGTCTCAAGCATGGCGGGCAACTCGTCACAACCGGTCTTCTGAGCAGCCTCCGGTTGACCCGCGCCATAGTCCCAATGGTCGGAGTAAACGTAACAGGGAACGGGCATGACCTGCGGACCACTGCCGTCGTCGTACGGGAATTCCAGATCGTAACGCTCGTAGTTAGTGATCGCCAAAGACGCGAGGTAAGGCATCATCGGGTAGGTCTCTTCCCACATGTACTTCGCGCGGGCACCGGGGAGCGCCACACTGCCAAGCTCGCGACCGTTGGACAAAGCAACCATCCAGTTCGGAACGGTAATGTGCGTTTCCATAGTGGCTTTGTCGTCGAGCGCGTCCTTGCAAGGCCACCAGTGGTGCGCGTAGAACGGTTCCGAGAGCGTCGCGATGACCAGATCGCCGTTGCGCGTCCACCAGTTGAACGCACCGAAGCCACTCGACTGCGGGTAGCCGCGATACTCGATCGTGAGTTCAAACGTCTCGTTCGTGTTGTAGGAGCGATCGAGCGTTATGTTGATCTTGCTGGCAGCGCGCGACCAGCTTCCGACGTTTCCCGTAACGTCCATGGCCACCATGCCGTCGTGAAGATCGATCCCGCAGACGCCCAGTCCGTCAGCCACCGGCGCAGCCGTGATGGTGCAAGTACCGGAGACGCGCACGTCAGTGACGTTCTGGCCTGCGTACTCCGGGAGCATTTCGATATCGAGGAAGTAGTGAGTCACGTCGATGTTCGGATCGCCGGTAGCGGGCGCGCCTTCAGCCGGACCCTCAAGCCGCCTCGCCAACGCTTCGGCATGACCGCAAAGCGTTCGCGCCTTGCCCTCCTGGGACAAGCAGGGATCACCGGTAGCGTCATTTGGCGCGGCGACGGCCGAAACGGCCAAAGACAACGT
>JAJDDU010000491.1 GCA_029260155.1 Phycisphaerae bacterium
GCAAGACCGTCGTCATGGTCACTCATGACCTCGGCGAGGCGGGCTACTTTGCCGACACAACCGTGCTGATGCGCGACGGAAGCGTTGTGCAACGAGGGAAGTTCGAGCAATTGCTCAGCCACCCGGAAGATGCGTTTGTGACCGACTTTGTCAACGCCCAACGCGGACCGTGGGAATCCAAGGAGGTGTCGGCCACGTGATCGCGCGCACCGGTATCATGTTGATGCTCGGTCTGGTTTCGTCGCCGCTCGCTCGCGCAGGTGACGAAGACCCGTCCGTGCGCGTCGGCTCGAAATCATTCACCGAGTCGGTGATCCTCGGTGAAATCGTCTCCCATCTGGCCGCCCACACAGGAGCCGACCCGAAACACGTTGCAGGCCTTGGCGGCACGCGATTGCTGTGGGAAGCGCTGCGCGTTGGGCAGATCGATGTCTATCCCGAGTATACCGGCACGATGAGCGAGGAGATCTTCGCCGGAAAGAACGTGCACGGACTCGTCGCACTCGAAACGAAGCTGGCTGAACTCGGTCTCAAAATGACGCGCCCGCTGGGATTCAACAACACCTACGTGATCGGCGTGAAGGAAACCCTCGCGGTCGAACGGAGAATCTCAACGATCAGCGATCTGCGCGATCATCCGAATCTGATCATGCGTTTCAGCAACGAGTTCATGAAACGTGCGGACGGATGGGACGCCCTCGCACAGCGGTACAACTTGCCCCATCGCGACGTGCGAGGATTGGAACACGCCCTGGCCTACGAGGCGCTCGACAACGGTGTCATTCATGTGACCGATCTCTATGCCACCGACGCAAAGATCAAAAAGTTGAATCTCCGCCGACTGACCGACGATCGATCACATTTTCCTGACTACCAAGCCGTCTACGTGTACCGTGCAGATCTCGAAGACCGCATGCCGCAGCTCGTGGCCGCCCTGCATTCGCTCAAGGGCACGATCGACGAAGTCACCATGACAAATCTGAACGCACGCGTGGAACTCGACGGACTTCGTGAACGCCAGGTCGCTGCACAGTTCATCGCCCCCGCGATGGGGATCGACATAAACGCATCACGTCAAGATGTCGTTGGCGACATCGTCCGTTACACAGGCGAACACTTGCGCATGGTCGCCATATCCTTGGCTGCAGCCGTGTTGTTCTCTGTCCCGCTGGGTGTCGTCGCCGCGCGCCGAGCGCGGCTTGCACAGTTCATTCTTGGGACGGCCGGGGTCATTCAGACGATCCCCGCCATCGCGCTTCTCGTCTTGCTCATTCGGCCGGTAAGCTACTTCTCAGACGAACTCGGGTTCCCCCAGGCCGTCATCGCGCTGTTCCTATATTCCCTGCTACCGATCGTCCGCAACACGCACTCCGGGCTACGCGGAATCCCGCCGCAACAGATTGAATCAGCCGTCGCACTCGGATTAACGCCGTGGGCGCGGCTGGTGCGTATCGAGCTGCCCCTAGCCTCGCGCGCCATACTGGCCGGTATCAAAACCGCTGCGGTGATCAACGTTGGTTTCGCAACGCTGGGCGGTTTTATAGGTGCCGGCGGCTTAGGTGAGCCGATCTTCACCGGAATCCGCTTGAACAACTACGGCGTCATCCTGCAGGGCGCCGTGCCTGCGGCTGTGTTGGCGCTGCTTGTGCAGGGTTTGTTCGAGGCGGCAGAACGTGTTATAGTCCCCGCAGGGCTACGATTGACGCCCGCCGCATGACGTTGTGTGGCACGCCAGTTCTCAAACCGTGCAGCGCGCAGGCTACGAGCCTGGGCAACAACCCCACGAAAGGCGGACGAGGCATGATACGCAAGGCCGATGGTGATATCCGGTTGCATGACTACGAACCCGCGACCGAGACAATGCTGGATGACGTCCTGCGCGGCCTCGCACGCACCCCAAAGGAGCTTCCCAGTCAATACCTGTACGACCAGCGCGGAGCTGAGTTGTTCGAGCAGATCTGCGAGACGAAAGAGTACTACCCGACGCGCACCGAGCTCGGCATTCTGCACAACAACATGGACGCCATCGCCGCGCGCATCGGACCCGGAGCACTCGTGATCGAGCCCGGCAGCGGCAGCGGCCTCAAGACCCGCGAACTACTGCAGGGACTGCACGATCCTACCGGTTACGTTCCCGTCGACGTCGCCAAGGAGCAACTCGCGCAATTCGCGGCAAGCGTCAGCCGCGAGTTTCCCGATCTCGAAGTCAAACCCGTCTGCGCGGATTTCACGGACCATTACGAGGTGCCCGCGTGCGACAATACCGCGCAAACGCGCGTGTGCTATTTCCCAGGGTCAACGATCGGCAACTTCAAACCCGTCAACGCCATCGGCGTGCTGGAACACTTGGCCGAGCTGTGCGAAGACGACGGAGGCGTGTTGATCGGCGTGGACTTGAAGAAAGACCGCCCAACGCTCGAAGCGGCCTACGACGACGCCGAGGGTGTCTCACGTGATTTTGCGCTCAACTACCTCGTGCGTCTCAACCGCGAACTGGACGCCGATTTCCGCGTCGATCAGTTCGACTACAAAGCCCCGTACAACGAGTCTATCGGCCGAATCGAAATGGGCCTGGTAAGCCTGTGTGACCAATCTGTCGCGATTGACGGATCGCGCGTGCAATTCAAGAACGACGAACGCGTCCACACGGAATACTCCTACAAGTACACGCTCGCCGAATTCGCCGCGTTGGCGGCGAAGGCAAACCTCGGCGTCAAACAGACTTGGACCGATCCCGAAGAATTGTTCAGCGTTCAGTATCTCGAACCACGGTAACGCAAGCCTCCGGCTTCCCCGCGCGGGTATCCCGTTCTTCGCCGACGGCAAAGGATGACGGATAGTCCAGGGGTCAACATGTCACCCGCCCGGCGGTATACTGCGACAACCATGCAGGCAACAGACAACCCCCGATACCTCCTCCCAGCCGCCCCCATGATGGCCATGCTCACAGCCATCGGCTTCGCCAGGATTAGCAGTCGGCGCAAGCAGTAAGGCAGCCCCCCCGTCATTCCGAGCGCAGCGAGGAATCTAGCTGGCAGAACTTCCCGGCCAGTATTCTCACAGGCCCTGAACGACAGAAGCGACTGGCGAGTATTGCTATCGCCCACCGCCGACTAAGCGCCAGGAAAAGAGGTCAGGCTAACAGCCAAGCGTATCCCGGTTTGGAAGCCCAGCAGCATCACGCACCCCAGCGTTTCCGAGCCCTAATCGCCAGCGCCGGGTTCCGCCCCCTACGCCCAAACGTATCGAAACGGAGTATCGCAACGGGGACGCAGTTAGTTTTTGACGGTGTTGTACCCGGTGCAACGCACAGCGAATGGGGCGAACACATAGAACCGCACCGGGCGGAGTTGCCAAGCGTGGAATGGTGCGGTGGCTCGTTTGCCGATGTTTCACATAGAGGCCGATTGCGACACCTTCGACCGCGTGGTGCGTTGGGTACGCGAGCAACTCGCCACGCAGATTCCGCCGTCGAACGCCGCGACACAAACTCCCTGCGTCCCCGTTTCGACACGACGCGCTCAAGGCCGCCGCCGTCGGCTTTTACCACAACCGCAACCGATCCTACGACCCCGCCACCGGCCGCTTCATGCAGCGCGATCCGAACGAGACCGCGGCGCCGATTCTGGCTGCACTGGCTTGGAAGGGCGAGTTCATCGCCGTCCTCGCCGGCGTGTTCGACATGGGTGGCCAATACGGCAACGGCATGAACCTCTACGGCTACCAGGGCGCCAACCCGGTCAACCGCCTCGATCCTCTTGGCCTCGATTTCCAGGACGATATCGACGCGGCGCTCGCGGGCGTAGTCGGCGACGCATCCGCCACCTTTGCATCCCTCAAGGCAGAGTTGGGATTTAGTTTCAACATCGCCTCCACAATCGCCCAGATGGCCTTCTCGCTCGTCCCCGGCGCCGACGCCGTCATCCTCATCGGCAAACTCGCGATGGGCGACAAGATCGGGATCGGAGACGTCGCCGCGGGAGTCCTGAGCCTCGGCGGCGGCGCCATCATCGCCAAGGTCGTCGGCAGGACATTCAAGGCCCTTGGCCGAGTCAAGAATGCGGAGAAGATTGGCAGGGCGAGGAGTGGAGTGCAAGCTAATCGCGCTGCTGGGCTGATTGGGGAGAACTTCCTCAGAGATACTTACGGTGGCGCACAGCAAGTATTTCGCCGGACATCTCAGGGGGGACGATATATCGACAACCTCGCGAACGGTATCGCTATGGAGTCGAAAGTTGGCAGAACATCGCTCACCTCGCGCGTACGCGCTCAAATTGCCAAAGATGTTGAGCTGATGAACACGCCCCAAAGCGGTGTTGACATGGTCGAATGGCATTTCTTTGCAAGCAGCACTGGTGTTGGGCCCACCGGACCACTAAGAAGTGCGTTGGAGAACGCCGGAATCACGACCGTCCTTTACCCTTGAGTGAAGAATCATGGACATGGAATACCCTCTCTTCGTTCCACCTGAACATCTAGCTGTGAAGGGTCGGACGAACTGGTCCGCGAAAGAGGCACGCGAGTACAAGGAGTGGTTGCTGAGCGTGCTTGATGAGCGAGTTGATGCCTTGATGGAAGCCTTGGAGGAGCTGGAGCGATCCAATCCGGTCGAGCACCTTGAGGCTCTTGGTCTCAAGGCTGCGGCCCACTTGGCAGATGTACCGTTTTCCGAGGAATCACCAACATGGCGCCAGCTGACGAACAGAGGGTACGCCTTAGCGGGTGATATCGGGCTGCTCGTCGCGCGCTATTTGCTTCGCGATGCTCCAAAGAAACTCAGGTGGGAGGTTCTGAGGAAACCGAAATCGGAACTTGCCTACAATCTGCCTGTACTCGAAGGTTTCTCGTCCAACAACTACATGGACCCAATCGGCGGTTCGATAGCTGAAGCATGGGGAATACTCCGTGGAAACAAGGGAGGGGACATTTGGTGCATAAGCTACCAGCATTGGATGTCTGATACATAGGCCGTAGGGTGTCAATGACCTGTCCCCGTAGTGTCCAAATTTACGAACGCGCGCAAGCGTCTGTCCTGACGGTGTGTTGGTCCACCGAATTCTGCGCAGCCGTTTCACCGCTGCAACAGGGCAGCGGTGTGTTGGTCCACCGATTCTTGCGTTGCCCTTTCGCCGCCGGTTCAGGGTCTCGAACAGCGACAGAATGCCGGATTCTACGGCGTGGATTGCACGACGGCGCCTGCTCTTTAACAACGTGATGCCGAGAATCGAGCTGAGACCGTCGCAGGCGCGCACGTCCAGCGAGGAGACGCAAGACGAGGTGACCGACGCTTCTACGCAGCGCGTTTGAGCGTGACGACAGGCAGATGTTGCTTGCCGTCATGGAACTCGACTTGCATCGCGAATCGAACGCCGGGCTGTCCGGCGATGAGCGTACGAGGCACTGCACATGGCGCACCCCGAGGCCAGCGATCGCGTGGTTCGATGCGCGGGCGTTGATTGGCCGGTCGCAATCTGAAGTACACTTCGTTAACAACGATCCAAGTTTGCCCTGGAACGAAGGGAGCAGCGGTCTTTGACGTCGAAGTCCTAGGGA
>JAJDDU010000492.1 GCA_029260155.1 Phycisphaerae bacterium
GTCGTCGTCCCCTCGATTGTCACCAGGGGTCCTACCGAGAACGCCATCCACTCGGGATGGCGGCTTCAGGCCTCCGTGCCAACGATGAAGCCGGTGCGGATCGACGATCTGACCGTAGAAGCCGGAAAGGCCGAGGACGAAGTTTCGATCCGAAGGTGTCCCAATACGACCTGTAACGGCGTAGTTTCTGCCAACGTTGGAATACTCCATGCCGGAACCCTGCGTGAGCGACACCTCGTAATCGAACCGCGGTAGCGCACCGTTCAGCGATATGCCCCAGTCCATTTTCTCCCCGAGGTTCGGCATCGTGAGAACCTGGTACAACGTGAAGTGGGTGTCGTTGAGCGGCTCCAACCCGTATGGCAGAAAGAAGTGGCCGACCTTGAGGTTTGACCGTCCCCTGCCCCAACGTGTGACGTTGAAGTAGAGTTGATGGAATTCTACTTCCCAATCGTCATCGTCCTCGACATGTGGCATGAGCATCAGCGCACTATCCCGCCGCACGAGATACGGCTGGAACAGCAACGTGCCGATGTCGCCTTCGCTGTCCGATATGACCTTGTGGATATCGAAGCCAATGGCGCTCAGCGCGGAAGCCTTGCCTCGCCGGCGCGTCGTTTCGATCCGAGAGATCACGTCCACGTCAAAGCGGAGGTTTGCCGTGAGCGTGTCCCAGGGCCGTGGTTCCGCCCCGGTCTTGCCTTTGGCGTCGACAGTGACGTTCGCCGGGCTGTCCAGCGTAAAGACCTCTTCGTCCGGTTTCGAACCTTCGTTGGGCGGTTCGTCTGCGCAAAGCAGCGGGCCGTAGCTCACGGTCAACACACAGAAGGCGACTTGCAGAGGTTTCATGTCTTGAGTGCCCAATGTAATGGAGCCCCGCAAAACCGGCGGCGAATGGGATTGCGCTCCTGGCCTACAGCCAACTTATCTCACTCACCATGGCCCGCGTGGCCTCCTGAACTTGGACTCATCGTGTCACCCATGGAGTCGCTGTCCATCGACGCGGCGCTGTCGGGAAACACGATGCCCGTCAACGCGGTCGTCACGCTGTTCTGGATGAAGCTGAGACCGCCTGCAGCAGCCGCGTCGAGGATCGCGTCAGTGCAACCGGTTGCCAAACCGGACAGGACGATGAGAATCAGCAGACTCCCGCGTCGGGGGAACTTCGGCTTACGGTTTTTCATGCTCGGCCTCCTGACCCATGTGATCTGAACGGTAGTCGTTCCTGACTTCGGTCCGCCATTCTGAACCGGTGCAGCCTCGTGGTTCGGCGGAGCGTGTCCGCGCTGGCTACGCACGTAGTTCTCGAAGAGAGCGAACGCGCGTGCACTCACGGTAACATCGGCCGTTTCAGCCATAGTGCTGAACTGAGACGTGTGCGTGTGATTGGGCTCGCGCTAGTGCGAGGTTATCGGTCGACGCGACAACGTAAAGACCGACGCTATCGGACTTGAGAGTGCCAACACGCCGTCTCGCACCGATTATCCGTACGATTTCCATTAGCCTGGACTGTACAGGCGTTTTGCCTGTGGTCACGATTGGCGGCACGCAACGCAAGCTTGATTCTGGCGTGGGGGTGCATCCATCGGGGGTGGTGCTGGAAATAGCCCCTTCGAGCCCGGGACCCCCGTTTCCGGCCCGGACCGATGCTGCCGGAGAAGCCGCCCCACGGTTCCTGGGTACGTCCCACGCTTAGGCGCCTTCAACTGGCTCCATCGTCCGTTGGCGTGTTTGAGCCGCGATGCCACGCGAGACGCCGAGACCGAGACGCAACCATGTTTCGCCGATGGCGCAAGAAGGGCCTTTCGGTTACACTAGTCGGCTGGGTCAGTCGCCTGTGGCGGCCTGAGGCCTTATGGGCCAGGAGGTGCGGCATGGCGACTGAAAAAGTCAGCGTAGGCAGGACATACCATGGAACGATTCCCATCGACAAGCAGGGCGACGCTCTGCCAAAGAGCGAGTGGCCGCGGAAGCGGGCGTTCAGCTGGGCAGTGCGGTGGTTCGGCTCGAATGGGAGACGCTTCAGCAAGAGCTTCAAGAGCAGAAGGGAGGCAGACAAGTACGCGGAAGAACGACAAGCGGCAGTGCGTGCGGGAAAAGGCGACCGGCCTCGTGTGATCGCGCTCACGGAGTTTGCCAGGATGTATCTCGATCTGCGGGGTGACCTTGCGTCGTCAACCAAGATCGAGCAGCAACGCACTTTGCGATTCCTGAGCGATTTCCTCGGCGGCAGAAGGACCGTGAACAAGGTCACACCGCTGGATGCTCGACGATTCATCGCGTGGTATCGCGAGCGGGAGCATCGCGGCCGCACGCCGGCGACGGTGAACAAGGTCTTGCGCGAGTGCAAGCGGATCTTCCGTGAGGCGGTCACGATCTCGTTGATCCGTGAGGATCCGTTTTGCGAGTTGCGTCAGGAAAGGGTCGGGCAACGCTCGTGGCATTACGTGAGCCCATCAGAATACCGAGCGATGATCGAGGCATCGCCGTCAGTTCGCTGGCGAGGCATGATCACGCTCGGCTATCTTTGTGGCTTGCGGCTTGGCGAGGTGCTCAACCTCACCTGGCAGGATGTGGATTTCGAGCGGAGTGAGGTTTGCGTCGTTCGCAAGACCGCGTCGAAGCAGCGAGCGGCTTGGACGCCGAAGGACAAGGACATGCGGATCGTGCCTCTGCCCGGCATGGCCGTGAACGTGCTTACGGATATGCACTTCGCGGTCGCCGACGGACAGGTGTACATGTGCGTCAACGGCAAAGGACCCGCCGCGGGCGATCGCGTTAAAAGGAGTAACGTCTGGCGCGACTTCCAAGCGTTACGCCGGAAGGCCGGCATCGCAAAGTGCTCGTTCCACGACCTGCGGAAGAGCTACTGTACGAATCTCGCAAACGCCGTTCCGTTGCATGTCGTACAGGAGTTGGCCGGACACGCAGACATTCGCACGACGCGCAAGCACTACCTCAAGGTGCATGATGAGCAGATCGAGTCAGCCCGTCGTGCTCTCAATGAGGTGATGCGATCGTGAATTCCGGGCAGCCTGACCCAGTTCGTGACCCACTCGGTCGAAAGGCGCGTCAGCTTGCGTGTTTTCGGACGTTCAGAGTGCTGGACACCGAGTGCCAAATGCGTGGCACTAAACGACTTGCGATTTCCGCTTGGCCATAGCGCCAAGATCACGACTCTCAGCTCACGCATCTTGAAGTCGTACCGACGTGCTGCCAGCTAACCTCGCTCAATCGCTTGGTGATCGTCGTAGTCCCTCCCGGAAATCGTCGTCCTCCACTTGTCCGCACCTCACCGCGGATACCCTCCTGACCCCCTGCCACCCCCGCAGGATGTCGCTGCATCCATCCGGCCTGATGCCTCAATAGCGGCAATTGTCGGTTCGGGCATCGAGCAGAACACGCTGGCAGCGTGGACCGAATTCCACCGAGAGTTCCATCGAATTGACGTCCTGGATGGCACGAGAGAGTGGCCTTCTTCGGTCGCAATCGGAGACCTCGGCGGCGACGGGGGCTTCGACCTGGCCGTGCCAAACTTGCTTCACCACAATGTTTCGGTCCTGCTGAGCGGGCGCGTTCCGTACGCGCCTCGCTAGCAACACTCTCGCGATGGTCAACAAACGACCAAACGAATCACAAAAGGGATTGGACAAGACGTTCAAGAACAGTGTTCTTCACGATCAGGTGGCTTCATTTTCGATGCACTTCTGGCTCATTCTTCGGTGAGCGTTTCCATGGGCTGCTAGGGGCCTTCGGCGCCAACATCTCCGTCGTCGCCTTCGCCACCCGCGTCGCCACCACCGCCTGCATCGCCCCCGTCGCCGGTGTTGTCGCCGCCATTGTCGCCACCGTCTTGGTCCTCATCATCCGGATCGGGATCTGGGGCTGGGGCTGGGTCGGGCGGGATGGCGTGCAGCACGTCAACGGTGACTTGGCCGATCAGGTCGTCAATGTCCGATTCGTCGCGGACGTCAGGTGCGTCACGCAAGGCTTCGGTCAACCGTTCCCAACCCGGGCCTTCTTCTCCCGGGTCGTGCAGGTTCCATTTGCCGTCGGTCACAAACTCAACGTCTTCGACCAACCGACTGAGCGTGTCCATGACGACCTCGAGGTCGGTGTCATCGCTGAGCCTCTGTTTCAGTTCCGACAGGGCCGCGAGCTTCTGATCGAGATGGCCGTCTTCAGAGAGGTT
>JAJDDU010000493.1 GCA_029260155.1 Phycisphaerae bacterium
GACTGGTACGAAGGTTTGGAGGACATCCCGCTGGTCAACGAGTTCGGCTTCCCGACGGGCTTCTTCCTGGCTGCCACGCGTCACCGCCCAACGCCGCCGGTCGAAATCGATCAGTTCGACTTCTCCATCGGCGCGCTGGAGATCCGCACACCCGACGGGAGCACCGAGTCGGTTGATGTGACCGGTCCCGCCACGGTGGCCGTTTACTTCGAGGGCAACGCCGAGGGCACCGCCAACGACGACGGCCACAACGCCGGCATGGATGAAGTGGTCACGCAAATGACGGACCTCAACCTCACCGGGATGAGCTCGGTGGGTCCGGTGCACGTAACGCTGAA
Source organism: Phycisphaerae bacterium (assembly GCA_029260155.1). GTDB lineage: Bacteria > Planctomycetota > Phycisphaerae > UBA1845 > UBA1845 > OFTM285. The sequence continues at coordinate 339 of JAJDDU010000493.1, forward strand.
TCCCAACTTCTCCTCGACCGGTTTGATCGAGGAACTGGTCAACAACAACCCCGGCATCCTGGACCTCAACCCGTTCGCCGAGGGCGATGCCGACAGTTACTTCGATCTGTACTTCCAGGTCACGATTGCGGGCCAGACGTTCTTCACGGTCCAGCCCAAGCGCATGAGCGGCCGCATCACGCACAAGCCGCCGGGACCGCTCGACTGGTACGAAGGTTTGGAGGACATCCCGCTGGTCAACGAGTTCGGCTTCCCGACGGGCTTCTTCCTGGCTGCCACGCGTCACCGCCCAACGCCGCCGGTCGAAATCGATCAGTTCGGTCTTTCAGTGGGGTCCATGGAGTTAGTGCTGCCGGACGGCAGCTCGGAGGCGGTGCATGTGACCGGTCCGACGACCGTCGCCGTTTACTTCGAAGGTGCGGTTGAGGGGACGGCCGACGACGATAACGGCGACCAGCGTGATGAAGTGCGCACCGAGCTCATCGGCTTGAACCTTGCAGGCTTCAGTGCCGCGGTTGGCCCGATCGAGGTGCGGTTGTCCGGCACATTGTCATCCGTGGGCGAGATTGCCGAACGCCAGAACAACATACCGGGGTTGCTGGAGCTTCCTCCGTTTACGAGCGAAGACGATGCGGACAGCTACTTCGACGCGTATTTCGAGGTCACCGTTGGTGGTCGGACGTACCACACTGATCAGCCGAAACACTTGAGCGCGGTAATCCATCACAAGCCGCCAGCGCCGGGCGACATCTACGTGAATCCGCAGAGTGTTCCGTTGTTCAATGAGTTCGGATTCCCGACAGGCTATCAACTGGGTTCTCTTCTTCATCAGCCCACTCCCATGTGCGATGGAAGTGACGTTGATGGCGACGGGGATGTTGATCTGCCGGACTTCGATGTTCTTCAAAGCTGCATCGGCAGCCCGGGCGGAGAACCGCCGAGCGCGGAATGCGTCAGGTGTTTCGATTTCAACGGCGACGGAAGTGTCGATTTTGCAGACTTCCGGGTTTTCCAGGAGGCGTTCACCGGATCGAAATAGCTTGGTAACGAGCGAGACACCCGTACCCGCGTGACGCTGGGCGTTTGGGACCGGTACGTGATCTACGCGGGACTCATGGCAAGATGCCAAGTGCGAAAACGAGATGCGCCCAGGACTCCGCCTGTTGAGTACTATGACGTAGTTCGACACCTTCGCGACAGATGCGCCGGCAGCGATGATCGTCTCACTACCGAAACGAGCAACGAGAGTCCGACTGGCTACCAGCCACGCTCAAACTGCGGTAACAGGCGCCCGCACCACTGGGCAGTTTTCTCTGGATCTTCGGCCTTCTTGTAGATCTCGCAGAGAAAGTGGACAGTGCCCTGGGTCCAGTGAATCTCGGTTCCCAGCGATTCGCTGAGGATTTCGTACGCGTCGAGATACGCGGTCTCCGCCTCCTCGTTGCGATCGAGGGCTTGCAGGTGGTTCCCGAGATGCGTGAGCCAGATTCCAGTATCAGCGAAGATTCGGGGTCTGGTGTCGCGTAGAATCTGAACTGCCTCTTGGAGGACCGTTACCGCCTCTTCGACACGGTCGGTTCTTCCATAGAGTATGGCTAGGCCCAACATGGCGTCTAGTGTCTCGGGGGCAGATGGCTCGTAGTGTGCGCTGGCGACATCCCATATCTCTTCGATCAGCGGTGCGGCCTCTTCAATGCGATGATTGTAAACGTAAGTGTTGGCCAATGTATGCATGACTGACAACGTCTCGCGGTGCGCGACGCCGCGATTGCTACGATTCCATTCCAATATGGAGCGGAGCATAGTAATGCCGGGCTCGATGTCTTCGTCTCCATCTCCATCTCCGTCGTCGTACTGAGCGAGCAAATGGCGTGTATCCATAGCGTCTGCGCTGTCCGAACCGACGGCCGCGATATCGAGCGGCAGCAGCGCTTCGCCGAGTGTGAATCCATCCTTCCCCTGATCGCTCTCGTAGAGGCCGGCCACCAAGTCGCGCATCGCCTGCCGGGTCTCTTTGTGGAGCTTCCCCAGCACGTCCTCTCGAAGTTCCACGGCACGTTGCAGATGAGGGACGGATTGGCCCGGCCGACGCAAACCACGATACGTTGCACCGATGGTGTGGCGAATCGACGCCTCAACGAGCGGCTGCCCGTCGAAGCGATCCCCAATGCGCTCCGCTGCACGGTCCAGCGCCTCGCGCACGGTGAGATTCGGGTTGTTGTTGTCTTGGGGGTCGACCGAAGAGAGCAGGTCCTCGTTGATGAAAGCGTTGATGCTCTCGGCGATCCTCGTTCGGCGTTCTGCCTCCGTCCGCGCTTGCGATTCGCCGGCAGCGTACGACAACGATACCGCGGTTGCGCCGATGAGCACCGAGATCGAAACCACGACGGCGACGGCAAACGTTTTGTTGCGCCGAACGAATTTGCGCATGATCGCCGTAGCGGACTCTGGAGCTGCGGCGATCGGCTTCGCATCAAGATGGCGTTGAAGATCATCCGCCAGGGCGGCCACGGTCCCGTAACGCTCTGCCGGTGCTTTCGCAAGCGCTTTCAGGATAATCGTGTCGAGATCGCCGCGGATCACCCGCCGCAGCGCAGACTCGGTCGTAGATCTGCGCTCGCAGATTGATCCGGAATCCGGCATGTCGTCAGGTTGGCGTCCATGACTCATGCCGACTGCGCTCGGTCTCACCGGATCGATTTGAGTAACCGCGTGTTCGATGTCACGTTGTGGTCTATTCTTAACGTGATAAGGCGAGTGTCCCGCTAGAAGTTCGTATAGAAGAACGCCGAGAGAATACACATCACTCGCGGTTGACACCGGCTCGCCGCGCACCTGCTCCGGGCTAGCGTAGCGTGGAGTGAGCATTCGTTGACCTGCGGCTGTCACCAGCAGCGATTCTGGCGACCCGTCGTCGCGCAGAAGCTTGGCAAGGCCAAAGTCAAGCAGCTTCGGTTGACCGTCGTCGGTGATCAAAATGTTTCCCGGCTTGATATCGCGGTGGACTGTCAACTTGGAGTGGGCGTATTGAACGGCCTCGCACACGGACAGGAACAGTTGCAGCCGTTCGCGAATGCCGAGCCGACGCTGGTCACACCAATCGTCAATCGGGCGGCCCACGACGTATTCCATCACAAGATAGGGACGACCGTCCTCCGTCGCGCCGCCGTCAATGAGACGCGCGATGTTGGGATGCTCCAACTGTGCCAATACCTGACGCTCACGACGAAATCGACGGAGAACCTCGTCCGTGTCCAATCCTCGCTTGATCAGCTTGAGCGCGACTCGCTGGTCAAAACCACCGTCCGTCCGTTCTGCAAGCCAGACCGCCCCCATCCCGCCGGCGCCAAGAAACTCCACAAGCTCATAGCGGCGAATTCGCGAGCCCGGTTGGATGAGGGGGTCCTCGTCTTCGCCCGATGCCAACCGGCGAGCAACCTGTGGTGCCGACCACGGGGCGGTGTCGATCAGGCCCGCCCGATCCAGATCCGCGCTGAGCATTGCCTCAACCGCCGTCCGAAACTGCACATCGCTACCGCAGGCCTGCTCCAGGAAATCCGCGCGTCGGTCCTCTGGCTGCTCCAGCGCCGCGAAGAACATCTGCTCAAGGCGATCGAGTTGCTTCTTCTCGTCCATGTCAATGTGGCCGCTCATTGCCCAACAACTGAGTTCTGAGCCAGGCACGCGCGAACCGCCAATGACGCTCCACCGTCGCGGTGGAGATTCCCAACGCCTCAGCCGTTTCCTCTATCGTGCATCCGCCGTAGTACCGCAGCTCCACGACGCGCGCTTTCTCAGAACTTAGCGCAGAAAGCCGCCCAAGTGCATCATCAATCTCGAGAAAATCCGCGTGATTGTCGTCGAGCACCAGCGCCGAGTCGGTCAGCGCGAGCACCGCCGCCCCTCCGCCACGCCTGCCCGCGCCACGCCCGCGGGCGTGGTCGATCAGGATGTGTCGCATTGTCTTTGCGGCCAGGCAAAGAAATGTGCCCTATCGTTCCACTCGTGCCCTGCGGAGCCAGCCAGCCGGACATAAGCCTCATGCACCAACGCGGTGGCCTGCAGCGTGTGATCCGAACGCTCCCCGCGCAAGTATTCGCCGGCAAGGACACGCAATTCCTCGTACACGTAAGGAAGCAACCTACCTACCGCCGAATCATCGTCGTCGTCGGCATGCAGTTCGTTCAAGATGGCTGTCAGGGCGTTCGACTCGGCGGTCATTTTTTCCGCTTCTTCTCTGATGGAACTTCCCGGCCCATTTCGCTTGTGCAAAGGAAGGCGGGAGATGACTCCCGCGCGATTTGGTTGATCGTAACGGATTCGGTGATCCGTTTGAAGGGCCGTTCGAATCGCAAGTGTCCCATAACTGAATAGCGGTGCCGTGGTGGGCACGCGGAACGCCGGCTGATCTAGCGATCAACACCGCGCTATCGAGAACTCGCGCGAGGCCTAATCCTCGTCAGCATAACAGTTTAAGGAGCCAACTAAAATGAAAAACCGACCTATCTGTTTCCTGTGGGTGCATGACACTTTCGGCGGGCGATTTCGGGGGTACACTGGGGTCGCTGGGGTCCGTCACGGATGGCGGGGCTGAGTTTGTGTGTTGGCTTCAGGGAGGAAGCGAATTATGGCAGCACGGACGACGAGGCAGGAAGCCCGGGCGCGTATTCTGGCGTCGTTTGAGACACAGTTGAACCGGTTGATTCCGGAGGACGAGGGCATTCCGCTGAAGGGGGCGACGTTCGCGGATTTCGAGGATCAGGCGGAGTTGCTGGCGCAGACGACGTTGCCGGTGGTCATGGAGGAGCGTGCGGCGCTGGAGCCGAACGCCGCAGTGGAAACCGCGGGGCGCTGTCCGCACTGCAGTTCGGATCGGGTGTATCTGGAAAAGCAGGAGACACAGCCGGAGATGCGATCGCGTTATGGTCCGGTGGTGATCCCCAAGCAGCACGCACGATGCCGTCGGTGTGGCGGTTCTTTTTCCCCCTCAGGCGCGTGACTGGGGATTGCCGGTCGAGGTTCCGCTGACGCCGCGCGCAGCCAGACGGGTGGCGCGGGAAGGCGCGATGCATTCCTTTGAACAGGGCGCACAGTCGATCAATGAGGATTGGGGCACGCGTCTGGACGGCAAACAGATTCAGCGTTGGTCAGAAGCCATCGGTCGGGCCGTGGTCTCTGAACGTCGCGCGGAGGTGCGTGCTTTTGAGGAAGGACACCGTCCGGCTTCACCGCTGAACGCGCCCTCGCTGTTGGTGATCGGCGTCGATGGCGGTCGCGTTCAAACCCGTGAAAAACAGGAGGAAAACGGTTCGCGCAAGGGAGTCTGGCAGGAAGACAAGGTAGGCACGATCACCTCGTACATGCCCGGCGACGGAACGAGGGAGTATCGACCTTCGCCACTGGTGACGACGTATGTGGCCACGATGGAGAAGACCGACAACTTCGGAAGGATGGTGCGGGTCGAGGCGGAACGCCGGGGTTTGCGACAGTCCCTTGAGGTGCTGTTGCTCGGGGACGGCGGGAATTGGATCGATCCGCTCGGCGAGCGGGAACGCTTATACAATCATCGGATCGTAGACTACTACCATGCGGCGGAACATCTGCATGACGCGTCTCGGGCGGCGCTGGGCAAGGACACGCCCGAGTCGGCAGCATTGGTGAAGCAACTGAAAGCTGCCTTGTGGGAAGGCGATTTGGACCAAGTGATCGCCACGTTGACGTTGCACTCGGAGCGCCTGGGGCCGCCGCAAGAAAGCGATGGTCCGGACCACCCGCGGCGGGTGCTGGCCAACAACGTCGGTTACTTCACGCGGCATCGCCATCACATGGACTACCCGACGTACCGCGCGAAGGGTTGGCCGATCGGTTCGGGCGTGACCGAATCGGGGGTCAAGCAGTTCAACAAGCGGGTGAATGGCACGGACCAGTTCTGGAGCATCGCGGGGGTCGAGACGATCCTCTCGCTCCGCGCCATGCTGCTGTCCCAGGATGGCCGGTGGGACCGCTACTGGGACACCCGACCAGCCTACTCCAAGGCCGCCTGAAGTGTCATGCACCCCGGACACCTCCAAGCCTACCTGGAGGAGTTCACCTTTCGGTTCAACCGTCGCACCGCACGCAGTCGCGGTCTCGTCTTTCGTCGGCTCCTCGAACAAGCCGTCGTCACCGGACCTGCCACCGAAGCCGACATCACCCACGGCTACGGCTGGTGATCCACAAGATGTGGGGGCAGGAGGAGCTAACCGCCTACCCCCTTTCAAGAAATTACTTCAAAACCTGATTGACTTGAGATGGCCGATCCGATAACCTACTTCACGAGATTCCGGAGTGACGTCGCGAGGCGTGCGTGACCCCTGAGACAAATCGCTGCCGCCGTCCGGCGGCATCATGGTCACGATCCTCACGCCGCGGCCAGCTGCGGTCGCACAGTGTGCCTGTCGTTGAACACTGCGCATCGTGGTGGCGGAGGATGAATCATGCGATCGTCGGGGCTGCTAGAGACCACTTCCGTTCCGCGCTACGGGGCGCGTCAATCAGAGACGATCACCCATACAATGGACGTCATCCATCGGCGCTTGAACAACCCCTGCGCATACATCCACAGGCTATCCCTCGTCGTGCGGAGTCGTAGCGATTGGACCACGTGCGGCGTTAAGTCAACTCCCATGTTGCATAAACCGCTGCGTGGAGCGTGCGGGGATCTGAGAATCTCTCGGCGAATTGCAGTCGTTTGCAGTGCGGCGGGCGACGTTGGCAAACCTCACGTTGCGTGAGATCTGGCGGCCGGAGAATCGGCAGT
>JAJDDU010000494.1 GCA_029260155.1 Phycisphaerae bacterium
CCCCTGAACGCCATGCACTCGTCCACCTAAAACCCCAGACACGCTCCGACGCGGTTCAGTCCAACCGACCTTTTGCGGCGGCATCACCCTCAACCCCTCATCCACACCCCACGCCGCCGCAAAAACTCTTAATTCATTTTGCCCGCGGAGATCGCTCAGGAAGGCGGGTAAAACCCGCCCTACCTTTGGCCCGCCTCAATCGCTGGTCGCAGAGGGAGGAGAGACCGGGGGTTGCGATTCGGCGGTAGCGGTGTGGGGCGGTGACCGATTCAATAGCCCCACCCCCCGAAAGAAATCCAAATGTCCGGACGGCCCACGGTTTCAGAGATCGCCGAAGAGCAGAGCGCCCCCCTTTCCTGCCGGCACGTCAACCGGGGTCTATCTCTTCAACGCGTCCTCAAGTTTCTGATCGAGGATGCGTAGCTCCAGATCGGAGAGTTCTACGCGCGCCTCGACCGTTCGCAACTCGGCTTCGACCGCTCGGAGCTCTGAGCCGGACACGAAACCGCGCTCTGACAGGAGCGTGTATCTCTCGTGTTGTTCGACAAGGACTTCAACTTGATGAACCGCCATTTTTCGGGCGGTGACGGCGGCGAGACGCATCCCCTGAAGTTCCACCTCTGTGGCCGACAGTTCACCGGCCAGGAAGGACGCGCGGAGGGCGATGCGTTTCTCCAGCCCGACCAGCTCTTCTTCAGGCCCGACGACTTCCGCCTGAGAGGCCTTTAGCTCCCCGGCGGTCCCGACACCGGCATCGTTCAGTTCTTGGCAACGCCGGGCCTGATCGATCATGAGTTCGAGCCGCCGCTGCATCGGACGGCGCCGCGCGGCCATTCGTTCGGTCACAAAGTCCCTTCCGCCAGCGAGCGAGGCAGATAGGGCGTCGTTGGGCTGCTTGCCCGTGATGACCGTTTCAGCGAGTTCAAGTTCGCGGATCTTGGCCTCAGACTCTGCCTGTGCGTGTTGCGTTTCGATTTGCCGTAACTCCATCCCGGTCGCCGCCCCTCGTTGGACGAGCGATTGCGCGCTGGCCAGCGCTCGCGCAAAGGGCTCCACACGCGTACGGGCGATGTCCAACAGTGCTTCGCCCCGCGCGATGTGCAACGCCGCAGCCTCTCCCTCGATACTGCGTGTTACGGCGTGGGTACCGGCTCCGCCGATAAACATCGAAACGATCACCAGCGCGAGGGCTGCGCCGAAGTGGGACCTACCTAACTGCATGGCGCTCGACATTCCATTGGGGAATCCTCGTCGGCGTATTGTCGATTTGAGTTCCCACTCAAGGCGGTTTACGAATTCGGAATCGGGAGTGTGATCTTCGTTCATGACGTTTCTCCATAATCCTGCATGATTGGTGTCAGCAGATCTTTGAGTGCTCTTCGCGCGGCGGAGACGACCCTCCACTGCCCGTTCGGACAGGCCGAGGTCCGTTGCAATGACCCGCATCGATTTTCCTTCAATGTAGAATGCCTCAAGCAAGCGTCCCCGCCGACGCCCCAGGCGGGCCAATCCCCAGTACACCAGGGCGGCTGCGTCCGGACCGTCCACGGGCTTCGTTTCCAAGACACACTCGATACGCGACGCCTCCAGCGACTCCGCGCTCTTGTGGCGATAGTGATTGAGCAAGAGATTGCGAGCGACCGTTCGCAGCCACGCCGGCGCATTGTCCGGTCGGCGTCCGTTTCGCCATTGCACGGTCGCACGTAGATACGTTTCCTGCGTGATATCCTCCGCCAACTGGCGCGAACCACCGGCTCGCCAAGAAACAAACTTGTACAGTGCATGCACCGTCTCGCGGTACGTCTCGATCACGTCCGCAGTCGTCTCACTGCCCGGTGATTGGCTCATCCTCACAGACTCCGCTTCCAACGACGACGCAATCCCGACGCCGCTCACATACTTCGACACACGAGCCACACCAAACCCACGGCCAAAATCGCCACCGAAGCGTTTTTGCCTCGGCTTCACCTGACCGGATGTGGACCATGACAAGGCCGACAGGTGCCGCCGTGGCGGGTGGAATCCGCCCTACTGCTACTTGGGGTCGGTCCAGGTGGTGCGTTCCAGGGCGGGAGTGTCTTGGAGTGGCACTGTTAGGTCAAGGTTGCGTTTGACCTTGCGTTTCTTGGGCGTTAGGGCGTCCAAAGTGACTTGGTAGGTGCCGGGGCGATCGAAGCGGTGGACGGGTTGGGAGACGGGAGACTCTTGGCCGTCACCGAACTGCCACTTGAAGCGATTGGGGACGAAGGAGCCGCGCGTTTTGAAATGCACGGTTAGAGGGTCTGTGTCGTCGACACCGAGAGCGCGGATGTGGAGCCACGGTTCGCGACGTAAGACCTTGTCGAAGAATTCCTGCGTGGGCTCTGGATGGCCCCTGTGGCCGCCGCTCAGCTCTAGGCGATGAAGGTTGGCTTTTTGTTTTTCCAGCCAGGCGACGCACTTCTTGGCGTCGGCGCCGGTGAGCATGTCAATGGAACCGTAGATGACGCAGACGGGCTGATGGGGGTCGATGCGGCCTGCGACCTCGGCGAGGTAGGCTGAGTCGAAATTTCCCTGTTGCAATGCGATCGCACGGAAGACCTCCGGGTGTCGCAAGCCGGTATGCAATACGGCGAAGCTCCCGGCGGACCAGCCGGTGAGGAAGATGCGGTCGTCTGAGATACTGTAGGCTCCGCGGATCTGACGCACGGCGCCCAGAATGCGGCGCTCGTCGTCGATCTGCCGGGCGATCTGATCGTCCACCGCGCGCTTGGGGATGGCCGACGTGCCGCTCAACTCCACTGCGGTGACCAGGAATCCCTTCTCTTCCGCGAGCTTGACCCAGTCGAGCATCTGCCTGTCGGCATTGTCCCAGGGACGCGTGCCGTGACAGAGTATGATGAGTGGCCAGGGGTGTCTGCCGTTGTAGTTCGACGGGACGTAGAGGAGATAGTCGGCGTTGGTTTGCGGCTCAACACGGCGCTCGATTTCATTGGGGACGGTGGCATCGCGGTACTGTGGGCAGCCAACGCAAAAGAGCAGGGGCAACGCGGCGAGCAATGGCGAGAATCGCGGAAGCGTCATCCGGTTCGTAGCTCCATGCCGGCGGCTTCTATGTGGGACTGGAACGCTTGCCGGAAGTGGACGAGATGGGTGTCCTCGAGCGTTCTGGTGGTATCGCCGATGCGAGTACGGAAGGTCAGGGCGCGCTTGCCGGCGGGCAACGATTTTCCCTCGTAGCTGTCGACGAACGACACGCGTCGCAGAAGTGCGTCGTTGAAGCGGGCGATCTCTTCGCAGATGTCGGCGTAGTGGCGGTTTGCGTCGACGAGCACTGAGAAATCCAGATCAACCTCGGGGAACGCGGGCACGGGCGGGAGTTTCGATACCTGTTCGTCCAATCCAGCCAGCGAGACAAGATCGATCTCGGCCCAGACCATGGACCACGCGGCCAAGTGCTCGTCGATCCGCTGTCGCAGGGCGAGGGGTACTGCGCTGATACGGCCCACATCGCGCCCATCGATCCGGACGATGGCGGTCTTTGCGCTGTGCTCCCACGGGCGAGAGGCGTCGGGCGATGCGGCGGCAAAAGTGACAGGGCGCGACACTACCTGCCACGCCCAGGTTTCGATTGCGCCCTTTAGGTCCGATAGACGCTGATCCTCTGCGGTTTTGCTGCGGGTAGCTGAGACCACTGCGATGCGCTGTCGCTCGATGTGTTCGTCGCCCGTTCGGGGGAAGGCGCTGCCCAGTTCGACCAGTTTGAACTCGTTGAAGTTGTAGCGGTTCAGGTTGGCTGCGCGGAGCAAGCCCGGCAATAAAGACTGGCGGAGTCGCTCCATACCGGCGGCGGCTGGGTTGCGCAGCGTGAGGCAATCGGACGGGTCGTAGCCGATCTTGTTGCACCATTCGGTGTTGTACCAGATGTAGTCGTGGACCTCGGTCATGCCCAGGCCTTGCACCATGACGCGTAGGGCTGCTCGTTCGATCTGCTGTTGTGGGTTTGGTTCGAGGGCCCTCACGACGACTTCGGGGTAGTCGGGTTCGATGTTGTTGTAACCGACGTAGCGGGCGACTTCTTCGATGATGTCGGCTTCGATTTCGATGTCGCGGGTCGCGCGAAAGCTCGGCACGCGGACTTGCATAGAGTTGCCGGCGTCCGTGACGTCGAATTCGAGTGCGGTGAGGATCTCGGTGATGCGCTCGCGGGTGACGGGGTGGCCCATGAATTTGGCGACGAAGGCGGGGTCGATCATCACGCTGATTTCGGGCAACGGTTTGGGATAGGCGTCGCTGAGTCGGCCGGCGAGCTTGAACTGTTTGTATTCGTTGCGGGCCAAGCAGACGAAGCGCTGAATGGCAAGCACGGTGTGGGCGGGATCGAGGGACTTCTCGAATCGTGCGCTGGCGTCGGTGCGGTGACTTAGGAAGCCCGCGCACTTGCGAATGGTGTGCGGGTGGAAGTTGGCGGATTCGAGCAGCATTGTCTGCGTTGTGTCGGAGATTTCCGTGTCCAAACCGCCCATGATGCCGGCCAATGCGACGGGCCTGCGGTTTGAGGTAATCATCAATGCGCCGTCGGGCAGGGTGCGCTCGATATTGTCTAATGTGGTGAACTTTGTTCCGGCGGTCACCGTGCCGACTTCGATGCGGTCGATCATGTCGCCGTCGAAGGCGTGCATGGGTTGGCCTAGCTCGAGCATGATGTAGTTGGTCAGGTCGACGAGGCCGTCGATGGGTCGCAAGCCGACGTGGCCTAGGCGCAGCTGCATCCACAATGGCGCGGGCTGCGACGCTACGCCCTTCATCATGATGGCTGAATAGCGCGGGCAGGCATCGGCGTCGTCGATTTCGATCGGGATTTCGGGCAGCGCATCGTCTTGCAGGTGTTCGATCGGCTCGACGGGGTATGGCTTGAGCGGCGTGTTGAAGATGGCTGCGAACTCTCGGGCGATACCGTAGTGGCCCCAGAGGTCGGGGCGGTGGTTGATCGAGTGGTTATCGACTTCGACGACCCAGTCATCGAACGACGACGGATCAAGTTGCGTGCCGGGCTCGATCGACGGGGGGAGGAATATCGCCTCTCGGGCGGCCATCGCTACGCCGAGGGCGTCTCCGGGGAGGATCATGCCACTGCTGGGGCGATCGGCGACGGTGCTGTCGGCGATGGTGCCGAGTGCTTTGACCGACGCGCCGCTTGGTGCGTAGATGACGCGATCGCCCGCCTTGAGATTGGGGGCGGCTGTCATGGTGTCGACCGATCCGCTGCCGACGTTGAGCGTCGCGGCGGACAGATCGCGCGTGCCGGGGATCGACTCGATCGTGAGTATCTCGGCGCAGATCAAGCCACTCGCGCCGACCTCGATGGCTTCGACGCCTTCGACCTCGGCACAGACGAGGGTGAAACGCTCTGCGAGCTCCTCGGCTGACAGGTCGGCGGGCAGATCGACGAATTCCCGAATCCAGTTGAGTGAAATCAGCATTTCATTCAGTATCCCGAACGCACGCTAGCGCTCCGACAACCGCATTTCTTGTGTGCCACGGGCAGCTTGCCTGCCAGTGTCATCTTCTGTCACACTGGCGGACAAGCCGCCAGTGGCACCCCAGCAACCGGTACTTCCCAGGTATCAGAATCCAAACCGCGGTCATAACCGAACGAACGGCTGGATTCAAGCAACAGGCCCCATCTCGCGGCGATTCGGCGATTCGTTCCTGCGTGGCCGCTCCATCGTTACAATTCTGCCCCCGACGGCTCGGGGACAACGATTCCGTCCCGTTTCGACGCAGCACCAACCTTGAGCACGAATGGCGCAACCAGTGCCATTCGTGATTGTCCCCGGTTTAGAAATTGATCGCGCAATGAGTTTTCCGACAGAGCCTAGAGCCCGCGGAGCGACTCGTCCCGCAACGGCACATCGCCGGAAAGAGCGGTGTCGATCACTTCAAGGATGGCGTCCCGGTCGCGCGGAAGTCGGCCTCCGATGGGCAAGTAGTTGGATGCGTGATTGGAGCGGAATATCGTATCGGTGGGATTGGCTTCGGCGACGATGGTGCGTAGCTCACGCATCAGGCTCTCGACGCTCGGCATCTCAAACCGATTGCTCTCGGCAAGCTTGTGAATCGGCGTCGAATCGATGAGCGTCAGCGTCAAGACCGACAGGAAATCAGGATCCATGGAGGTCGCAAGGCGCGCGGACGCCGCTGCATGTTCTACGCTGCGATCGGCACCGCCGGCACCGAGCAGAAAGATCACCGACTGCTTCATCCCCGCGCGGTGGGTTTTCGCCGCAGCTTCGACATGATCGGTATGGCTGGCCCCCTTGGCGATGCGTTTCAGTGTGACGTCGTCGCCGGATTCCGGGCCGATGTACAGAAGTTTCAGGCCCAACGTTCGAAGTCGCTCCAATTCCTGATCGGACTTGGCCAAGATGTTCAAGGCCGTCGCGTAGCAGCTCACCCGTCGCAGGTTTGGAAAAGTATCGCTGAGCACCGTTAGGATTTCTTCCCAGTGGCCTATGTCCATCGCGAGGGCATCGCCATCCATGACGAAGACCTTGCGAACTCCATCACCGCAGGCACGGCCGGCCGCCGCTATGTCCTCCAGCGTGTCGGCAATTGGTCGTACACGGAATTGCTTGTCGCGGTACATCGCGCAGTAGGTGCAGTGATTCCAGGAGCATCCGATGGTGGCCTGGAGGAGGAATGAATTGGCTTCGCTCGGCGGTCGATAAACGGTTCCTTCGTAGCGCATGCGGCGATTATACATGTATCGGACCAGATCCAAAACCCAATAGCGGTTAGCGCAGTGCCCTACCGGGCGTGGCCGTACTTTGTGGCAACGGAGGATTCGTCCTTGCAGACTTCAAGTGTGTGGGTGCGACGGGCAGCTTGCCTGCCCGTGTTTTCGCAACGTTCTGCTGTGCAGCACTGGCGGACAAGCCGCCAGTGGCACCTTAGCACGGGGGCTTCTCGGCGACCGTCGTCCCACTGATTCGTCCGGCGGGGACGAGGGCGCGGAGGTCACCGCTGTTGAGGCCTCGGATGTCGGCGACGCCGTATTTCATCATGGCCAATCGCGTCAAACCCAGTCCGAAGGCGAAGCCGGTGAACTCGTGCGGATCGATGTTCCCCGCGCGCAGGACGTTGGGATGGACCATTCCGCAGGGCAGGATTTCGATCCAGCCGGATTGCTTGCACGTCGCGCAGCCGCCGCCACCGCAGATCAGGCAACTCATGTCCATCTCGAAACCGGGCTCGACGAAGGGGAAATAACCAGGGCGAAGGCGGATGCTGAGTTCTTGGCTGAACACTTCGCGGAGCAGCAGTTTCATCATTGCGATCAGGTTGGCGATCGAGATGTTGCGATCGATCATCAAGCCCTCGACTTGGTGAAACGTGTTTTCGTGCGATGCGTCGATCGTTTCGTAACGGAAGCATCGGCCTGGGGCGATGACGCGCAACGGCGTTCCGTGGCGCTCCATCGCGCGGACCTGCACGGGCGAGGTGTGCGTGCGAAGCAGCTTTCCGTTGGTGAGCCAGAACGTGTCTTGCATATCACGGGCTGGGTGCAGCTTGGGGATGTTTAGCGCTTCGAAGTTGTAGTGCTCGCTCTCCATCTCCGGGCCTGTCTCGATCAGGAAGCCGAGACGTTGAAAAACGGCTTCGACTTGCAACTGTACGAGCGTGACGGGGTGGAACGAGCCGACGGGCGGGCGGATGCCGGGGAGCGTCGGGTCGTAGGACGACGCTTTGGATGCTTCGGCGGCAGCTGCGCCTGCTTTGATTTTCTCACCGGCGTCTTTGAAGAGCTTGGTCAGTTCGCCCTTGGCTTGGTTGAGCGTCTTGCCGACTTGGCCTCTCTGCTCGGGCGGGAATTCCTTGATCGTAGCCATCCACGCGCCGAGCGCACCGGTCTTGCCGGTGGTCTGGGACTCCAGTCGTCGAAGTTCGTCCATTGTCACCACGCCGGCGATCGCTGTCGTCGTTTCGGCACGCAACGTGGAAAGTTGATTTTGAAGTTTGTCCAAATCCATCGTGAAACACCTTCTCCTTGGGCACTGCGTCGCATAGCTTAGGCTAGGTTGCATTCCCGGTCCATCGACGGCGCAGGCGGAGCGGCTAAAATGTTACGTAGGGGTCGATGGACTGGACCAATCGGAGGATCGAACATGCGAGGCAAAGTGGTGGTCGTCACCGGCGGCGGACGTGGAATCGGGCGGGCTGTGTGCCGGCGGTTTGCGTCAACGGGGGCGAAGGTCGTGGCTGCGGCGCGCAACGTGGATCAATTGAATGAGACTAAGGCGATCGTCGAGGGCGAGGGAGGATCGTGCGCCGTGTGTCAAGCGGACGTTTCCGCGCGAGACGAGGTTGCTTCGCTGATGGAATTCGCGGTTGAAGCCTGCGGCGGCATCGACGTGCTGATCAACAACGCCGGGATGGCTCCGCCCATGTCGATCAACGACTGCGATCTTGACGTTTTCGACGCGATGGACGGGGTCAACATTCGTGGCGTTTTCTACGCCTGTCATGCGGCGTGGCCGCAAATGCGCAAGCGTGGCGGCGGGGTCATTGTGAACATCTCGTCCGTGGCGGCGTTCGACCCGTTTCCCGGACTCGCCGCGTATGGCGCTAGCAAGGCTTTCGTCGAAGCCCTCACGCGCGGATTGGCGCGCGAGGGCAAGGACGTGGGCATCAGAGTCTATTGCGTTGGTCCCGGTGCGGTGGACACGCAAATGCTCCGGGGGCCGTTCCCCGATTTTCCCGACGATCAGTGCCTGCAACCGGAGGACATCGCCGAGACAGTGTGGCAGATGACCCAACCAGCCTGCCGCTACGCCGTCGGGCAAACGCTCTATGTGGCCAAGCAGTAGGATCCTCGCGTCGCGCGCGAATCAGGTTGGTTTACCCTGTCTTGGGCCTCTTCGCGCGTGGGCGGTTGACTTATCGGGAGGTGAATGCCTACCATCGAACATGATCGACCTTCACGTATCGGGGGGGTCAGGGACAACATTGCGAACACATCGGATGACCTCATGACTTGTCAGCCTAGCGTGACCCCAACGCGGTCGGACGGCGCGAATCGCGGGCGAGACCTCATCCGAGAGGCTGGGCGATTTCTGCGCAACGGTGATGAACCGGGCCTGCGCCGCTACCTCGGACGGGCGTGGTCGATTGGTCAACTGGCTGAACTGCTGCATGGTGACGACACGGTGGTGAGTTGGCTGGCTGCGTACTGCCTGGGTACAATCGGCGGGCCGGTCTCAGTGATGCCGTTGGCCCGGGCGTTGCATCACAACGACGCCGCGATCGTCGCGGCTGCTGAGGACGGGCTTTGGCGTATCTGGTTCGACGAAGCCGGCGTTGCGGTTCGCCGTCGGCTTCAACGGGCTGCGGACCAACTCGATCAGGAACGGTTTGACGCCGCCCGCGCCATTCTCGAAGAGATCATCGCCCGTCATCCGGCGTTCGCGGAGGCTTACAACCAGCGTAGCATTCTGCGGTACTTGCAGGACGACTACGTCGGCTCCATCGCCGATTGCAAGAAGACTATAAGCCTTAACCGCTGTCATTTCGGCGCCCACGCGGGTCTGGGTCATGCCCATGCCAATCTGGGGAATTACCAGGATGCGATTGCCTGCTACAGGAGGGCGCTGCAGATTCACCCGCGTATGGACGGCTTGCGGCAGGCGATTCGACGAATCGGCTCGCTGGTGACACTCGCCAACCCCGTCGCCTGACACGGTTCGCGATTACGAGAGCAGGTTTGCTCCAAGTGCAGCGGCCTGGATGCGCCAATCACTGGCGGACAAGCCGCCAGTTGCACCCTGCGCGCTACGTTTGGATTGACAACGCTCTAACTCCCGAACATCTCACGTCTCCGTCCAGAAATCTGCTCAGCGAGGTAATCTAGATGCGATTGCCCTGAGGTTCTCCCTGCGGTTGCGGCACTTCCGTGCGTATGGCCTCGACGGAGCGCTCCATTGCTTGGCGCAACATCCGCATGCCGGGGTCAACCATTGCAAGATCAGCGGAACGCACCGTCTGCTCCATTTGCTCCGCAGCCTGCTGCAGAGCCGCCGCCGACATCATCGCGGCGGCGCCTTTCAGAGTGTGCGCCATACGGCTCGCTTCGTCCGCGTCGCCGTCTGAGATGCAGCGTTCCATCCCATCGACTAGATCCACCGCCTGTTTTTGGAATCTCTCGGCAACGCGGCGAACCAGGTCCAGATTGCCCAGACAGCGTGCCTCAAGTTCGGACAAATTGAACACAGGTTGCACACTTTCTGCGCTTGCGTCGCCGGTGGTCTGTGGCGCTCGCGGTGCCGAGTCTGCGTCTGCCTCGGACTTGCCCACACTGCCACTGCCCTGCACACGGAGGTGTTTCTGTATTATCTCGAAGAGGGTCTTAGATTCGAATGGCTTGGGAATATGCCCGTCCATGCCCGCCTCAAGGCACAGCGATCGGTCACCGCGGAGTGCGTGAGCGGTCAGGGCGAGGATCGGGACGCGTGCTCGATCGGCAAGCTCCCCGTCCCGTTCGAGCGCGCGTATCGCCGTGCTTGCCTCATAGCCGTCCATCTCTGGCATCTGACAGTCCATGAGCACGAGGTCATAGACTTGATTTCGAACCGCATTGACGGCTTGCCTGCCATTGGCGACTACGTGTACGTCGTGACCTACGGCCCTGAGGATGGTGGAAGTGACCTCTTGATTAACCTCGTTGTCCTCGGCCAACAGCAACAGTCCGCAGCGATTTGTGACCCGTGGAGCGACCGCGTGCGAGTCCTCTGACGATTCACGATCCCGCATCCCAGGAGAAAGGCCGCTGATGATTGCGTCAAGCAGCAATGTTCGCTTGACCGGTTTCGTGAGGATTCTGGTGAACCCCAGCTGGTCGAGGCGCACCCGGATGTCCTCGCCGTCCAGGGACGTCAACATGATCAACGGAACGTCCCCGAACGCGTCGGTCGCTCGGATCGCGGCGGCCACTTGCTCCCCGTCCATGTCGGGCATTTGCATGTCGAGAATCACCAGCTGGTAAGGCTGGCCGGACTCGTGTGCCTTCTGGAGTTGGGCAAGCGCTTCTTGACCCGCGGCCACGGCGGTGGGCACGATTTTCCAAGACTCCAGGTGCCCCTCGAGAATTGTGCGATTGGTGGCATTGTCGTCAACGATCAGGACGCGTTCATTTCGGACCCTGTCCACGCGAAGCCAACGCTGTGCCATCGACGTGGAGGGAGCGAGCTTCTTGAACGGCAAGTCGAACCAGAACGTCGACCCCTCACCCTCAGTGCTTGTGAAATCGATGTTCCCGTTCATGGCATTGACGAGTTGCTTGCATATCCGTAGACCCAGACCAGTGCCTCCGTATTTCCGCGTTGTGGAGGCGTCGACTTGCGAGAACTGTTGGAACAGGCGGCCGAGCGCGTGGGTGGGGATGCC